>RFNX01000576.1 GCA_009926905.1 Flavobacteriales bacterium | reverse complement strand
ATGTTCACTGCTTTGATGACAGGAGCGGTTATTCCTTGGGGTCCTGAATTGGTTTTATTTGGACAATCGGTGGCACTTCAAGTGGCAGATGTAAACATAGGAATCTTATTCATCATGGGATTCTTGTCAATTGGCGTTTATGGAATTATGATTGGTGGTTGGGCATCCAACAACAAATACTCTTTGTTCAGTGCGATTCGCGCAAGTTCTCAAATGATTTCATACGAGTTAGCAATGGGATTATGTGTAATCACTAGTTATGTTATCTGGAAGTTTAAGTTTGAAAGACATCGTTGTAAGTCAACATGGATTTTGGGCAGACAATTATTTTACTTGGTATGTATTTAAACAACCAGTTGCATTCGTTGTATTTTTCATTTGTGCTTTAGCTGAAACAAATAGAGCGCCATTTGATTTACCAGAATGTGAAAGTGAGTTAATTGGTGGTTACCACACAGAATACGGTTCTATGAAAATGGGATTCTATTTATTCGCTGAGTATGTGAGTTTATTTACTTCATCAGCAGTGATTTCTATTTTATTCTTCGGAGGATTCAACTTCCCAGGAATGGATTATGTCGATGGTAATTTATTAGCGGTATTAGGTGTTGTTGCAATGTTTACAAAAACATTCTTCTTCGTTTTCGTATTCATGTGGATTCGTTGGACATTACCTCGTTTCCGTTTCGATCAATTGATGCATTTAGGTTGGAAAAGTTTAATTCCAATCGCAATGATTAACCTACTTATCACTGGTCTAGTAGTAGCGTTCAAAGAAGGTTGGTTTTAATAAGAATTTCAAGAGATATGCAAAGTTTATCCAATAAGAAGAAAGTAGTTTCCAATAAAGAAATGACTTTTGGCGAGAAAATATATCTGCCAGCAGTGATTGGTGGAATGGGAATAACGTTGAAACATTTGTTCCGCAAAAACAACACGTTAAAATACCCTGAACAACAAAAATTATTCGCTCCAGTTTATAGAGGACAACACGTTTTAAAAAGAGACGAGAAAGGCCGCGAAAATTGTACAGCTTGTGGTTTGTGTGCAGTTGCTTGTCCAGCTGAAGCAATTACAATGACAGCGGCAGAGCGTAAAAAAGGCGAAGAGCATCTTTACAGAGAAGAGAAATACGCTGAAATGTATGAAATCAATATGTTGCGTTGCATTTTCTGCGGTTTGTGCGAAGAAGCATGTCCCAAAGAAGCAATTTTCTTAACTGATAGAATCGTTCCTTCTAATTTTGAAAGAGAGCCTTTCGTTTATGGAAAAGACATTTTGGTGGAGCCTGTGGATCACCGAATTGATATTACAAAAAGACAACACACTGGTAAAAGAACTGAAAAATGAGTTTAGCAACAATCGCAATTATCCTTGGTGGATTGACAGTAGCGTCTGCCTTGATGGTCATTATCACTAAACATCCTGTTCACAGTGTTCTTTATTTGATTCTGACATTTTTCATGATTTCATCCAATTATGTATTGATGAATGCACAGTTTTTAGCTGTTGTAAACATCATAGTTTACGCAGGAGCAATCATGGTTCTATTCTTATTCGTATTGATGTTACTGAATTTAAGTAAATCAACCGAACCTCAGAGTTCCTTGCTAATAAAAGTAGCAGGCGTAATCGCTGGAGGAATTTTATTAACTGTTGTTGTTGCTGCTTTGAAAGACGGAGTTACAATTGCAGAAGTGAATGAAGTTGAAACAGACGGTCAAGGTTTGGTTCAAAATCTTGGGAAATTACTATTCACAAAATACGTTTTACCTTTTGAAATGTCATCTGTTCTATTCATCGCTTCGATAGTTGGTGCAGTACTTTTAGGTAAACGTGAAAAACAAATAATTGATTAAGATGGTATTAGCAAGTATTTTTCAAGCTGGCGTTTCGATTCAATTCTACATCGTTTTGTCTTCAATCCTTTTTGCGATTGGCGTGACAGGTGTATTGATTCGAAGAAACGCTATCATATTACTGATGTGTATTGAACTTATGTTGAATGCTGTCAATCTATTAATGGTTGCTTTTTCAACTTATTTGGGAAAGGCAGACGCACAAATTTTTGTATTCTTTATCATGGTCGTAGCCGCAGCAGAAGCAACTGTTGGACTTTCAATCATCGTAATGGCATATAGAAATATTCGTTCGACTGATGTCGGTATTTTCAACAAATTAAAAGGTTAAGAAATGTCAGTTGATAAATTAATATTAGCGATATTGGCATTGCCACTTTTTGGGGCATTGATCAATGGAACAATTGGTAAAAAACTACCAAAAATGATTGTGGGTTCAATCGCCACAACTGTTATGTTTATTGCTTTTGCATTGGCATTGATTGTTTTTCAATTCGAATCACCATCAAACAATCATCAACTTATTTAGCGTTATCAAATTAGAAGATTTCACGTTAAATGCACGTTTGCAAGTTGATTCACTTTCAATTTGGATGACATTAATCGTTACAGGAGTTGGATCATTGATTCACTTGTTCTCGATGGGTTACATGAGTCACGATAAAGGTTACTACAAGTTCTTTACCTACTTGAATCTATTCATTTTGCAATGTTGATTTTGGTTCTTGGAAGCAACTATTTCATGTTGTTCTTCGGTTGGGAAGGCGTTGGAATCTGTTCTTATTTATTGATTGGTTTCCACTACAGCGACGAACAAAAAGGAATGTTAAACGGAATTGCAGCAAGGAAAGCATTCATTATGAACCGTATTGGTGACCTAGGTTTATTGATTGGTTTGTTCTTAATCTTAGCTCAATTCGGAACATTAGAATACAATGAATTGGCAGATAAAATTTTAGTGGAAGGTATCAAACCTACAACTTGGATGATGTTTGGTATTACAATCTGTTTATTCATCGGTGCTACAGGTAAATCTGCTCAAATTCC
>RFNX01000571.1 GCA_009926905.1 Flavobacteriales bacterium | reverse complement strand
AGTCAAATCTTTATATTCAACGATTTTAGGATCAACAAACTTATACTTTACAGTATCATTAGAACTACTTGCAACTAAAAACTCTAAAAGTTGAGTTCTGTAAGTATTGTAGTTATTCCATAAATCTATACCACCTGAGAACTTAGAATTTGATTTAAGTTTGTACGTTACAGGTGCTTTCAAATTGTCAGCAATACCAAAGATACGCATACACTCATCGTACTTATCTTTATTTGTAACATGTGTCAAATTCATTCTTATTGGACGACAAGGAAACTTAGGGTCAAAAGGAACCATAATGATAGATTCAGGTCCAGCTTTTAATTTAGCTGGATCTTCTTTAATCTCTATTAAAATTTCCATTTTCAGAGCATCTAAATATTGAATTTGTTCAGCTGTAATCTTGTCAATTTTAGTAATTGCATCTAATAATTTTTTAGCCTTAGCTTTAATTTCTGGTGTGTCACCTGATTTATATTTTTCTTCAAGCTCTACTAATTTTTCTAATCCTCTTGCGTGTTCATTTTGTGAAGCAATCTGAATATTTTCTTCAATCGCAACAAAAGCATCAATAATACTTTTAGAAACGTTCAAAGCCAACATCGCCATGAGCACCAAGTACATCATCCCAATCATCTTCTGTCTTGGGGTTTCCTTACCACCTCCCATATTTTCTTATTTTAGAATAAATGAATAAATATTATTAAGCGCGCATTGCTTTAAGCATGTTACCATAAACATTGTTCAAATCAGTTAAGTTTTGAGACAACATTGCCATATTTTCGCGGTAAATTTGCGTGTCTTTAGCAGATGCAGATAAGTCATTCATTATGTTTTGAATGTTTCCTTGTAATTCATTCATTGAAGACATTCCTGTAATATAATCTTGAGAACTTTTTAATTGAAGCTCGTAAACATTATTAGGAGCAGATAAGTTTTGTCCTAATTTTTGCATTTCTGCTCCAAAGTTTCCAGAACCATCAGCTGTTATTCCAGCAATTGCATTTGCTGAAGTAGCATATTGATCTGTCAATTTTGCAAGACTAGTTGATGCAGTTTCTAAGCTTTTAACATACGAATCTGTTGCTCCTGCAGCTGTAGAAACAGCACCTAGAGAGGCTGCGTTTGATGCCAAATTAGACATTCCATCTTTTAGTTTTGCTAACAAAGCTTCATCAATACCTGCTTCTTCTAATTGTTTTGCAACTAATTCTGCATTGGAAGAACCTCCTCCGTGACCACCACCAATTGCATTTGGTGACATTTCATGAATTTGTTCAAATGTTAAATCGGGATCTAAGATTGGATGAACACGTTCCCAGTTATACTCAGGATGATCTGGCACGAAAATCATTACAATAAAGATTAATGCTTCCAAACCTAATCCAACAGGTAGCATAATATCTGACCCTGGATAATGTTGAATTTTGAATAAGGCTCCTACAATTACAATTGCTGCTCCCCATCCAAAGAAATGTTTCATAATCGTCTTAAACGACTTACTGTGCAAAAAACCACCTTTACCACTCATAACATTTGATTTTTAAATTTAACTTGATATTATAGATTATACTTGATTACTATTTTAATTGAATATCTGATTGGATTTCTTCTCCATTTTCTTGATCAATATCTCTTCCACCTCTACCTAAATGAGTCATAACATTTCTGAATCCGACA
The DNA here is from genome assembly GCA_009926905.1 of Flavobacteriales bacterium. GTDB lineage: Bacteria > Bacteroidota > Bacteroidia > Flavobacteriales_D > Crocinitomicaceae > UBA952. Next base: position 8,619 of record RFNX01000571.1, on the reverse strand, counting down.
TAAGATTTAGCTGTGTCTTGATATTCAAAAGTTCTAGTACTATTCATTAAATAATAACCTATATCTTTCCATGATCCACCACGTATAACTTTACGTTTTTTTACTGGATGATCGCCATCTTTTGCTTGATAATCATATTCTGAACTTAAATCGTGTGAGAATTCGTACATTGACTCGTCAAAAGTAGTTGAGCACCATTCAGCAACGTTTCCAGCCATGCAGAATAAACCAAAACCATTTGGATTGTATGAATATACTTTCACAGTATGGAAACCACCATCTTCAAAATATCTTCCGCGTAAAGGTTTAAAGTTAGCCAAGAAACAGCCTGAGGAGTTTCTAATGTAAGGACCACCCCATGGATATTGTGCTAAATCCAAGTCACCTCGAGCACCTCTTTCCCATTCAGATTCTGTTGGCAATCTAAAATCATTTACAAATAAATCTCCATTCGCTTGTAACCAACTGTGGTAGATTTGAGTTCTCCAAACTGAAAAGGCTTTTGCTTGCGTCCAAGTTACACCAACTACTGGGTAATTATCGTAAGCATTGTGCCAGAAATAATTTTGTGTCATTGGTTCGTGGAAAGAGTAAGTAAAATCTCTTACCCAACATAGTGTATCAGGATAGACGTTAATGCGCTCTTTAATGATGAAACGACTTCTATCTGTATGACCACGAACAGCATTGTGTTGGCCTTTACTATTCGTATAACCTAAATCTAAATCTTGACCTGGATTTTCCAAAATAGTCCCTTTCAAGTTGTTAGTATCGTTTATGCTATAAATTGTTTTATCAACCAAACCACCTTGGGGATCTCCAAATTGACGACCTTTCGAATAAATCGTTGTATCTACCCAAACTTTATTCGTGTTTTGATCTACAGTGTATAAAGTTGCACGATGTTGATCATTAGTTTTGTAATCTTTATTTAACGGTTCTCTTCTACTTCTTTGATACAAAGCTGTACCATTATCACCACTTAAGCTGTCATAAGCAAATGTTTTTCTAGCATCAACAGATTTAGTAATGATTTTTCCTCTTTTCGCAGCTTCTTTGTAATCTATCCAATAATAATCAAAGAACAATAAACGTGTATCAATTTCACGTCTTTTGTAAAAACGCTCTTGTTCACTGTAATACATGTCAGATAATAGGAAAGTTGTTTGAGGGTCGTTGTAATCAATCATCTCTTCCCAATTCAATGTGAAATATTTTCTATTTTCAACACGTCCACCTTGTGTGTAAACAATTTTACTACTTGAACCCTTAAGTGTTTTATCTGCTTTGTTTTTACTTACTGCTTTTCCTGAAGTTGCTCCAGTGTACATTTGCATGATACCACGTAATTCAGCTTCTGTTACAACAACATCTTCCGTTTTCTTATTTGCAGAGTTGGCCGGATAATTTTTCTGATCGAAACTATATCCATTAATTAATCTTTTACCTTTTCCTTTGCTTTTATCATAGTTACCCATCATAGTAAGCAACGTTTTATCAGCCTCAGCATTATTTACAGTATCTAACAATAATTGGAAAGGTGTATTTCCACCTTGTATGTCAGAACCCATGTTAATTAAGGTGCGATATGGTTCTCTAAAAAAATTGTCAGGAACAGTTATCCATCTTTCAGCCTCGTCATCGAAACTTCTTCTATACAATTTTTCTCTTGCAATCGAATCACGCACCCAGTGTACAAACTGACGGTATTCATTGTTAGAAATTTCTGTTGCGTCCATGTAGAATGCAGGAACAGAAACAGTTCTAGTTCGAGCTGTATGCAAACCCATGATATCTTCATCATCCTCACCAGTCTGATAAGCACCCGAAGGAACGTAAACCATTCCGATTGGAAGTTTACCAGGCCCTAGCACGTCTGGATACCAAGTATCGCGCTTAACACCAACTAAATTACCTTCTACTTCACTACAAGAGTAAAGTAAAACTAACACTGTAAAAACACTTAATAACTTTTTCATTTTATCGTTTTTGGTTCTACCAGTTTCCAAATCAACTTGCTACAGGATTTAAGTTTGGTTATAACGGGAGAACTGTACAAATGGTTACAATTTTCAACTAATTTTATTTTCTACAACCAACGAGGATGTCTTGCTCTTTGTTTCGGTGGAGGAGGTAGATAGTAACAATACTTAACTACAAGTTCGTGAGATCCACGAGAAATACTAGATAATTTATTTATTGTCAAATCATAAGAATATCCTACAGTCATTTTTGGAATTGGCGTATATCCAACCATAAGAGCAACTGCATCAGACGTGCGGTAAGTAAAACCTCCATATATTTGTTTTTTACCAGGTAAGTCAAGAATATATCTTGCGTTTATGTCTGCTGAAAACTTAACGAATTCCGTTCTCAATAAAACTTGAGCATCAATATCACCTGGACCAATTTTCTTAAAACGTTTACCTCCCATTATGTAGTAATGGCGTGCGGTTTGATAACTTTGTGAGAAGCCTGCAACTGATTGTTGTAATAATGATGCAGATAAATGTGTTGAAGAAATTCCTCCGTAAAAATCTTTTCCATTGAAATACAAACCAAAATTTGCATCGAAACTTGTTGCTGCAAAACCAACAGGTAACGTTGGATCTGGATTATTTGTAGGTGGTACCCAATCAGGATTCAATCCATAATTCATGATTCCTAAACCTACTCCAATTCCCAAAACGCCAGCACGACCGATTTGTATTGGATATGAATAGTTTAATAACACATTATTTTGTCTTGCAAAACCAATTGCATCATGGTAAAAAGCAATTCCAACTCCTCCTGGGAAATATTTTGTCAAATTTGCTTCAATGTTTAGCACCGCTGAGTTTGGAGCACCATTGATTTTATCCCATTGATTCCTGTAAATAGAAGTTGCACATATTCCATTATACAAATCAATTCCCGTTTTACCAGGATTGATTGACATTTTATCGTAAATAAAATGCGTTATTAGCTTGTCTTGCTGAGCTTTAAGCCCAAAGCAGATAAGCATCATTGCGAAGCTTAAAAAACTGTTTTTCAATAGCATATGGTTTATTTAACTTTCCAACTTTCGGAACAAGTATAACTTAGACCTTAAATTAGGTGGCTAAAATAGGAATTATTTATTAAATAACGAAATATTACTAGAAAAAAACAAAGAGAAATCAGCTTAGTTTATGATAGGTTTTCCACCATATATCTGGAATTTCATTTTTTAATGCATTTTCATAATCCGATTTATTACATGGTACGATGTAATGCCGCTCGTATTTTTTTCCTTCAACAGGTGGGTATGGTACTTCCATCCACCACCTTTCTGATTTATTGCTCCGATAAAAAATTAGTTCATGTTTCGCATCTTCAGCAAAAACAGTGAATTTATGGTAATCTGATTTACTTCCAATTGGAAAATCCCCATGTCGCATTGCAACGCCATCAATAAAATACCAAATCACTTGAGCTAGTAATTTAGAAGAGACATCATTTAAGTTTTCTAAATTAAAAATACCAAATGAGCTTACCTTATCAGCGACCCCTGCATATTTTGCAATTTGACAAATTTGTTCGGCATAAAATCCATTCGGAATTCCTTTAATAGTTAAAACTTCAGATGATTTTATCGAACCAAAATCAATATTAATTATGTCTGCATTCCTTAAATGCGGCTCGGCATATTTAAAATCTGAATTAAACTCCCCTAGCCTACAAATATCAAAATATAATTTTTCAAACAAATCAAGCTCTTTTGGACTTATATATGGTATTTGTAAACCGATATTTGCGTGATTAAATAAATAACATGGGCGATGCACTAATATTTGACTCAAATAGCCATTGGAGTTGATATCTTCATTCGTTACTCCTAAATCCAAACAATGGTCAATAGAACAAATATTTACTAATTGCTCCAAATTTTCATATCCTTTATAAACAGAAAAAATCAAATCTTGGCTCCCTCCTAAAACAATTGGAATTGCATTAATTTTAACTAATTCTGAAACTACATTAGCAACTGCGAAATAAGTATCTTTAATTTCATTTCCAGGTAAAATTTCGCCCAAATCGACAACATTAAAGTTCCAATTTTGACCGACATAATGATTGTAAAATGAAGTTCTAAAATCTGAATTAATTGTTGCGGAATTTATGGATTTATTCCCTCTAAATTCAGGAACTGAAAATAATACACAACTTTTTTTTTCTATTTCTGGAAAATCGGTACTATAATTTTTGATTTTACTACCAATCTGTTCTTCTGACCAAGGTCCTTCTATTGAGATTGGTGTGAAATAAATAGAAATATCTTTCATTAGATAATATTTGAGCAACTAAATGCCAAAGCTATTAAATCAATGAAGGTCGATTTGAAAAATCAAATAAAGTAATGAAATATTGTAAGTGAATAACTATTTTTCAAGGATAGATTTGATGTTAGGCCTGAAATACAATTCAGATTTCATTACCTTTCCGTCTTCGCGATAAATTGGTTGTCCATTTACATCTAATTTACTCATATTAGAACGTTGAATTTCTTGAAAAACTTCTTCGATTTTGTATTGAAGTCCATGTTTTAATATTGTCCCACAAAGAATATATAATTGATCACCTAAGGCATCAGCGATTTCAACAATGTCGCCATTCTTTGCAGCCTCAAGGTATTCTTCATTCTCTTCTTTCATTAAATTAAACCTCAACTCGATTTCAGATTCATTTAATCCTACTGTTGGTTGGTAATTATTCTTAATACCGAAAGCATCATGAAATTTTTCAACCGCTTCAATTGTTTCTTTTAATGTCATTTCTATCTAATTACTGTAATATGACCATGGTAAACATCTTCTGTTGAGTCATAAAAACCAAAAGTTACTTTGTAGAAGTAAACACCATCAACTACCTCTTTTCCTTTTGATGTTCTTCCATCCCAATAACCATTTATATCTCCAAATTCATATACCATTTCTCCCCAACGATTGAAAATCTGACATTCAAAAGTTTGAATACACGTTGCAGTCACACGCCAAACTTCATTGGTTTCACCTGCGTCATTGTTAGGTGTAAAGACATTTGGAATAAATATGTTCGATAAACCAGCTTCATTTATTAAAATAATGTTTTGAGAAAAAGAACAACCATAATTATCAACAACTCCAGCAGAATATGCACCTGGGTATAAATCTGTAAAATTCAAAGTAGAAACTTGTTGATTATTAAATGTGAAATTATAGGGTTGAATTCCACCTGAAGCTCCATCAATTGTGATGAATCCATTATTGTATCCACAATTTGGGTTTTGAATTGAAATAAACAGTTGACTTGGGCCAGGAATTTCTGGTACTGAAAACGTTTCTTGATATAAGCAGCCATTTGCATCCTGAACACTCAAAACATAATCTGAATTATCAAGATTTGGGTAGTTCATAGTGCTTGAATAAGGCTGTCCTCCAAAACTATATAGATAAGGAGCGATTCCTCCATTTACTTGATTCACAGCTAATGCACCATTACTTGTTCCACAATTAGTTGCTGTTATATTTGCAAGAATATCTATTGGTGCAACAGAGGGCGCAATTACTATCGTTGTATCATCTACACAAGTACTATCCGTATAAGTAATTATATAAGTTCCACTTGCTACATTTATTGCAGTATCAGCTGTTGAAATTGGAGGATTCCACGAGTAACTATAAGTTGCTGCTGGAAAAACATCTATATTTATGAATCCATTGCTTTGATTGCAAGATGTTGGAGTGACAGCTGCAATCGATGAAAGTGCTTGACTTGGTAAAATTGTCGCCTGCAAAGTTGTTCCGCAAATAGAATCTGAAATTGAAATGGTATAACTACCTGCTGGAAGTTGAGATGCGTTGTTAGTTGTTGCTACATTTGGAGTCCAAGTATACGTATAATTTCCCGCTGGAGCTGTTGTTATAGAAACGGAACCGTTATCGTCACCACAAGTTGTATTCGTTGATGTTAAAGTTGCTGTAAATGGTGCTGGATTTTGAAGAATAATTGTCGTATCGAACGTACAGCCAGCTTCTGTAATCGTAATGGAATAAGAACCTTGTGCTAAGTTAGAAGCAGAATTTGTTGTGGATACATTAGGTGACCAACTGTATGTGTAAGTTGCACTAAAAGGATTTAATGAAATGGAACCATTGTTTTGCAGACATTCAGGTTGTTGCACCACAGCTGTTAAGTCAAATGGATTCGTAGTAACTGTTGCAGATAAAGTTTGCGTACACGAGTCTGCATCAGTAACTAAAACTTGATAAACACCATCACATAAATTGGATGCTGTTTGCGTTGTTTGATTCAAAGGATCGTTCCATTGGTAAGTAAAAGGTGCTGTTCCAGAAGTTACATTCACTGTTGCCGTTCCATTACAATCTGCAATTGCTGTTACCAAAGCGCAATTCGCTGGATCGTTGCAAGAACCGTAAGTTGGTGCTCCAAAATTCGCCCAAGCACCACCATCCGGAATTCTTCTGATAGATTGTCCTGTGTGACTTGAGGCGTCAACAGTTGTTGCTTGCGCTTTACGATTACTTGGGATTTGATTATAGCTTGCTAATTGACCACTAAAGTTACAAGGAGTTAATTGAGCAATACATGGATTTCCTGCTTTATCTTGATTACTTCCACCGCTAGCCCAGCTTACAGCATCCTGTGGAACACCTTGAGAATTATAAAATGCAAACCAACCTCCAGCATTTGGAAACCATAGACGAGTAGTGTTATTTCCAACACAAACTCCAATATCAGAAATATTTCCTGGTACTATTAATTCCGCAACATTTCCGCCATTTTGAATTAAAAGATTCGCAGGAACAGGTGGCGCGTTTATTCCTCTAATCATTGCTAAACCAAGTGGAGGGAGAATTGTTCCAGAAGGAATTACATATCCACCTGCTTGAGTACTCGAACCTATTCCACCTCCCGGTGCACTGTTTCCTAAATAATAACATGAAATATCGACTGAATCACACCAATTAGGATTAAACAATTCAATCCACTCTCCTCTACCAGATGAAACACCTCCGTCTCCACTCAATGATCCATCAAATGAAGAGGGAGAAATCATTAATTCATTAATTAAAATGGTTGGACCACTATAATTACAAGGTGCACAAGCAGAATTTGGCACAACGCTAACTGTTGCTGCGAGATTACACAAATCTGGTGGTAGAATACAACAGTTACCTCCAGCAGTAACATTAAGTGTTTCATTTACCCAACAAGCATATTGAGTTTGATGATAAAGCAGAGTTCCAGATGTTGCGTTCTGAAAGTAATATACTATCTCATCAGGAGTATTTCCTCCACCTCCAGCGATTGTGGTATCACATGGTCCATTTGACCCTAGCATAAGTCCACCCCAGGGTTCTGCTCCATTTCCATGTGTTGGTGTATACCCAACAGGTGGTGGTGTCATTGGAGGACTGATTGTTACGATACTAGATGGAACACCTGTTATTGAGGTTGTAAAATTACCTAGTCCGCAATTATTATTATTCTGATTTGAGTTCATTCCAGCATAAATAACCTGTGTAATATTCCCTACAAATGGACCAGTAAAAGAAACTTGAATTGGTTCATAAGTACAAATTCCAATTTTTAAATTGGGAATATTCTGATCGACATTGATTGTGAGAATTCCACCATTATAATTAGAATAAACAATAAGATTTCCATTAGGATCACAGGTATTTCCACAAGGGATTTCTGACAAAATTATAGTTGTATCAATTGAGCAACCCGCAAGATTAGTAATGGTTACTGGATAAGAACCTGCGGCTAATGATGTTGCATTGCTTACATTACCTGTACTTGGGAATGGCCATGCGTAAAAATAGGTATCTGTCGGAGAAGGATTAAAGGAAATTGTGCCATCGCTATTTCCACAAGTTGGTTGAGAAACTGTTGCATTTAAAACAAAAGATGAACCTGCAGATTGACATGTTCCATTACAAGCATTAATTGTTGCTAAACCATTTGTTGCCCAAGTCGATGCTCCGTCGTTTGATCTGTGAATAACCGTTCCAATTGTAGGAGCTTGACCTGCATAACTCACGATACTCGAAGTAGCAGGTATTTGAGCTGGCCCATTAAGAGTAGCAATTGATGTACAACTCGTACCTGTAGCAATAAATGTAGGTGCTAAAGAAATATCTGAATCTGCACCCCATTTTGAAGCTTCATTTGGATTTGTTGTCCAATAAACCGCATCAACTGCAACACCGTTGGCATCCCAAAGAATTAAATAACCATCACCATTTGGAAGATACCATCTGTCGGCATCAGTACTAAGATTTGCTGTTGAACAAAATGTCGCAAGATTAATTGTTGCTCCTGAATTTGGTCCACCAATTGATAAAAAACCATTAGGTTGAATCACGGATCCTGCTGGGAAACGAAAAGTTCCGTTGATTCCTGTTGAAAAGTTTCCATTGAAACCAATTAAGTAACAGCTAATATCAACAGGACAAGCAGTTGGATTGTAAAGTTCGATGTATTCATTTCCATAAGTCGTCTGCGAACACATTTTTAACGATTGAAACTGTGAACTCGTAGAACTTGTTTGTGGATTTACCATTACTTCATTAATAACAACCTGTGCTTGTG
>RFNX01000253.1 GCA_009926905.1 Flavobacteriales bacterium | reverse complement strand
TTTTTATCTTTCGAATGATTTAAGAGTTTTAAGTAACAACAAAGTGATGAGAGTTATCAAGGTTTGGATTTTATTTTTGTTTTTAGCAATAAACTTTTTTGCGTCGTCTCAAAACGAATTAAGAAAAATAGAAAGTTATATACTAAATGGCGATAAAAAAGCTGCCATTTATGAATTACAAAAGATACGAAATGAACCTAACTTTTATCTCCTTAAAAAGATTGTTTTTGAAACTGCAAGTTACAACGACTATTTTCATTTTGTAACACAATTGGAACTAAGCGGCGATTCAGAACATGAACGCTTTTATGAATTTATAGAACGAATCCCTCCTCCAAAATCAAAAAAAGAAATTAATCTTGATTATGTAAAGCTTAAATGGACTCAAATCACCGATTTACGAAATGAAGTTTCTTTAGAAAAAGCTGAACGTGAGAACATCAAATTATTAGCTTACATTAATAAATTCACCGATCGTTCTTTAAAACAAATTCAATTAGCTAAAGCTTATGTCGATATTCATAATATTGTCGTTCTTGGTATTCAAGGTAAAATAGAACAATCTAAAAAGAAAAGTTTGCAGGCTATTGCTATAGCTAACCGATTTAAGGACACCTTTTTACTCATCAGCCATAAATATTATTTCAATGAGTTTTTAGTTCAAACAGGTCAGCTTGAAAATTATATAAAAAATTGTAGGGAGACATTGAACTTAGCAGAAAAAATAGAAGATGGTTCCTATTATTATAATTCAGTGATTTATCAGTTGATAGACGCTTATGTTTTTAAAGGAGAATTTGATAATACTTTTATTGAAAATCAGCTTGAGATCCTTGATACGGATTTAAACAGCAAGTATTATAATTACATTTTATATGCTAGATACCTCAGTGCTTTAGATACTAATGACCCAGCCAAAGCTCGAATATTTGAAAAGTTTGGAGTCAATAATATTGTGGAATTGTGTAATCTTTTCGTTAATAATGCCAAAAGTTTCCTCAAAAATAAATTCATAATTGATTTGTACACCTATGGTGGTGATGCATTGATGAAAGACAAAGAATTTGAGGAAGCATTTAAATTTTTAAAAGAGGCAAATGTTTTAACTCGTAAAATTTATTCTGAGGATTTAACTGAGATTTTAGCAGCACACCAAACACAAGAGTCACTAAAAAATAAGGAAAAGGAAATTCTTAAAGAGAAAGACAAAAACAGATTCTATTTTATTTTTAGCGGTGTCATATTTGGACTTCTTATTCTTCTCATTTTTTTATTTATTCTCAACCAAAAAAACAGTAAAACACTAGCATTTAAAAATCACGAAAATGAATTATTACTTAAAGAAATTCACCACCGTATCAAAAATAATTTTCAAAGAATTAGTAGTTTATTAGAGTTACAATATAAGAATATAGACAACGACGACCTTAAAGACATTTTGAAAGAAGGTCAAAATCGAATCAATGCCATGTCAATGATTCACAATAGATTATACCAAACTACTGATATTTCTGCTATCAGTTTTAAGGATTATTGTAGAGATTTGATAAATGAAAATATGAAACTATTCTCTGTAAATGATATCAACCTAAATATTCTTATGAACGATGTTATGATAGATGTTGACACGGCCATCCCTCTGGGTTTAATTGTGAATGAATTGACATCTAATGCATTGAAGTATGGACTAAATAAAAAGGGGGTTAATGAAATTAAAATCTTTTTGGATGAAACTTCAAAAGGTGAATATAAGTTGATTTTTAGAGATAATGGTAAAGGCCTTCCTTTACATTTGAATTGGGAAAACATTAAAAGTTTAGGATTATTGCTAGTTAAACGTCTTTCAAAGCAATTACATGGAAATTTTAATTATTATTACGACAAAGGAGCTGTTTTTGAAATCACTTTTAAAGATTCCATCCGAAGATCAAACATTGATTAACACAACTATTGAAAAATATGAATAGAGTCAAAATTGCAGTTGTCGAAGATGAAATAATAATTGCAGATAACATTTGCGAATCTTTAGAAAGTTTAGGTTATAATGTGTTAGAACCTGCGATATCTTTTACTGAAGGAAAAGAACTAATTGATAATGAACAACCTGATATTGTAATTTTAGATATAAACTTATCTGGCAAAAAAGATGGAGTTGATTTAGCGCTTTACATTAAAGAGATTTACGATTTACCTTTCATTTTCTTAACAGCGCATGCAGATAAAGCGACAGTAGAAAGAGCCAAAATTGCAAATCCTCCTGCATATTTAGTTAAACCATTCACTAAAGAAGAGTTGTACAGTTCGATTGAAGTTACCCTTTTTAATTATCAGCAAAACAAAATTGAAAATCAAAAATCTTCCGAAAAACAATTTGTTTATATCAAGCAAAAAAATGTCTTTTTGAAATTGAAATATGAGCATATCTTATTTTTAAAAAGCGACCATGTTTACATAGAAATTATAACATTGCAAAACGACAAGTACGTTGTTAGAGAAGGGTTGAGCGATTTTGAGGCCAAATTGAACGATGATTTTGTAAGAATACATCGAAGTTATGTTGTGAATTCGAAACACATTGATTTAGTTGAAGCAACATCCATTAAAGTTCAAGCGTACGATTTACCATTATCAAAACAACACCGTCCGATTTTACTAGAAAAAATCGCGAATCAATAGAAATTTTTTTCTTTAGAACAAAAATCATTCGTTTCAGAACATTTTTAGCATTTCTAAACTTTTCAGGATTTATTTTTGTTCTCAACAGATTAAAAAGTTAATCTAAATCTTTGATCGTGAAATTATACTTGAAACAATTCGTCTTATTACGGCTTATTTTTTAATTACCACTTACAAACTTTGCTTTTAGATAGTTTTCAAGATTTTTCAATTAAATCCCTTGAGTTTTTTCAAGGGATTTTTTTGTTTTTAAAAGGTTACGTTTTTCAGAACATTTTAAAGCCCATTCAGAACATTGTTATAAAATATACAGTGACAGTAGTGTACCTTCGGCTTTAAAAAAAAATTGCCATATAAAATCCAAACAAACAACTAAAAACGAACAAGCTTAATTATAATGAAATCAATTACTTACACATTCAAAACATTTTTCACTTTGTTTCTTTTCGTTTGTGGAACTACAAGTTTGTATGCTCAAACAATTACAATTGGAACTCTTTCAAGAAGCGAGTATTGTTCAGGAAGTTCAATAACAATTCCTTTCACTAGTTCTGGACTTCCTAGCGAATATGAAATAAAGGTTCAATTGAGTTCAGCTTCAGGGAGTTTTACCGGTTCTGCAAACTATATTGGTGATCAAGATTTCAATACAAATACTTGTACAATTACAGCTACAATACCATCTGGAACGGCAACTGGTTATTCTTACAGAGTTAGGTTAGTTTATAGAAAAAAATCATTAACCGTTTTATCTCAGATGAACGCGACACCTTTAGTAATAGGCAGACAAACTTCGAGTTCAAAACCAAATCCAATTTTTACACTGCCATCATCAATGTGTTCTGGTTCTCAATTTGTTTTACCAAATAGCACTTCTCAAGGAGTTACAGGTACATGGTCTCCAGTTTTTAATAATACAGTTACAACAAATACCACTACAACTTACACCTTTACACCAACATTGTCATGCTTCAGCAATGTTACAAAAGCAATTACTGTAAACGCAAATCTAACCCCAACTTTCAATGCGGTTGAAGCGGTTTGTTTTGGTAATACAATGAGTGCTTTGCCAACACAATCAACAAATAGTGTAAATGGTACTTGGTACCCAGCATTGAACAATACTCAAACAACAACCTACACATTTACACCAGCAGCTGGCTTGTGTGCTTTGACAAGAACAATGACAGTTGTAGTTAACCCACGTACAACACCATCTTTTAATGAATTGACTCCGATTTGTTCAGGAGATTCTATTTCGAATTTACCTCAAACTTCACTAAATGGTATTGCAGGTACTTGGTCTCCTCCTGTAATTAATAATCATCAAACAACGTCTTATACATTTACCCCAAATAATGATTTTTGTGCAAGTTTAAAAAGTGAGACTTTGATTGTCAACCCAAATATTACTTCTGATACAACTGTTGTGTCTTGTTTATCTTTTACATGGCCTGCAAATGGTCAAACGTATACAGAGTCTGGTACTTACACTTATGTTTCTGATTGTACAACAAGAAATTTAAACTTAACAATTACGCAACCTTCTACTTTAACATCTCCTAGCACAATTAATGGAACAGCTGTTGGTGTATGTTTAAATGGAATCATAAACCCAACATTCTCAGTTTTAGCGGTTAGTGGAGCAACGAGTTATACTTGGACCGCACCAATTGGAACGTCAATTGTTACTGGACAAGGAACTACATCTGTAACATTGGAAGTTTCAAGTAGTTTTGTTTCTGGAACTTTGAGCGTTATTGCAAATAATTTATGTGGTTCAAGTACGGCTAAAACTTTAGCATTATCATCAATACCTCCTGCTCCTGGAATAATAACAGGACCATCAAACAATCTTTGTTTAAATGGAGTTAGTAATCCAACTTATACTATTTCAACTGTTGCAGGAGCTTCTAGTTATACTTGGACCGCACCAATTGGAACAACAATTGTTTCTGGACAAGGAACAACATCTGTAA
>RFNX01000137.1 GCA_009926905.1 Flavobacteriales bacterium | reverse complement strand
AGTACAACAATTTGACATTTGTAGACATCCCTAGTTCAGTGACTTCCATCGGTAACGCTGTGTTTAAAAATAATTCTTTGACATCTGTATATATCCCTAGTTCTGTCACCTCAATTGGTAATGATGCCTTCCATACAAACCGTCTGACATCGGTAACTATCCCTAGCTCGATCACTGTTATTAACTCGGGATTGTTTTATGGCAACGCTCTGACATCAGTAACTTTCAAAGGGGCGATTACCAGCATCGGGCCTGCGGCTTTTAGATACAATTCTCTAACTAGCGTTGATATTCCAGGCTCAGTCACCACCATTGGAACTAATTCCTTTGCTAACAACGACTTGAGATCTGTGATTATCCCAAGTTCGGTTACGAGTATTGGCGCCGGTGCCTTTGCTGACAACACTAATCTTTCAGTGGTTGCACTTAGGGGCAATAAACCGAGCACTGGAACCGATGTATTTAAAAATACTGCCGCAACTACAGCTTATGTAAAAGTCGGTGCAACTGGCTTTGGTAATACTTATAATGGGGTGTTAACTGTAGTAATTGGGTCAGTTCCGGGTTCGCCGAGTATTTCCACATTAGTTGCCGGTGATGGATCGGCTACAGTGACTTTTGTTGCCCCTACTGCGAGTCCTATCCCGGCAATAACTGACTACAGGGTTGAGTTCATTGGCCCTTATGACTTTTCTTGGTCAATTTTTAGTCATTCGGTATCTGCTTCGACTTTGTCTTACACGATTACTGGTCTAACTAATGGCACTTCCTACGGTGTTCGTGTTCGTGCGATTAATGCTCTTGGCTCCGGTAATGCAGGCGAGCCTGGTGATGTTGTGCCGGCCGTACCGGTAACGGTTCCGGGTGCTCCAACTGTTTCTTCGTTCACTGCTGGTAATGGTTCTGGCACGGTAACGTTTAGTGCTCCTGCTGTTAGTGGTGGTTTTGCTATCACTGATTATGTTGTGGAGTACAAGACCACTGCTGGTAGTTCTTGGTCAACGTTTAG
>RFNX01000372.1 GCA_009926905.1 Flavobacteriales bacterium | reverse complement strand
AGATCCTTCAAAAGTAAGAGCTGAATTGACAACTTTAAATCAGTTTGGAATTTTTACTTACAATGCAACCACCAATAAAATAATATCAAATCCAATCAACGAAAAAGAACTAAATTCAACGTTCATGCAACATGTGAGCGAAATGAATGTAGCTGATTTCAAAGCAGGGAAAGAAAAAGCGTTGAAGTTTGAATTACCTGCAAATTCTTGGAATGGAGCTTTTGCAGATTGGATTTTACATTGCCCTTATGAATTAAAAGTTTTCAATCAAATGAAATAGTTTTCTATCCAAGAACAAAACAAGAAACAGAAGAATTGAGAAAAATTGCGAATGAATTATTAATTTCGATACATGAATTACAATACTGAAACCCAAACAGAAGCATTCGTTGAGCTTTTAGAAGAAAAAATTGATGAGTTTTCATTGGTTTTATACAATGACGATTACAACACATTTGACCATGTTATCAATTGTTTAATGCGTTACTGTGACCACGATATGATTCAGGCGGAGCAATGCGCTTGGATTGTCCATTCTAATGGAAAATGTGTTGTGAAAGGTGGCGTTTATGAAGAATTAGAACCAATCTGTGTAGGACTTTTAGAAAAAGGTTTAAGCGCCAAAATCGAATAATATGAAAATCACTTTTGATTCGAAAGCAACGCTAACTTTAGCAGTATTAAGCATTTTAGGTTTGTTTTTTGTGAATGCAAGCGCTGATTCCAATTCGATATTTGTACTGAATGGAGATTTTCAACCTGAAAGTCCAACTTGGTATGTATCAACTTTGACTTATGTTTTTGGCCACGCAGATTTTGAACATGTTGTTGGGAATTTGTCGATTATTTTATTGTTAGGTCCTTTAGTTGAGTTGAAATTTGGTTGGAAGAAATTGGCTATAATGGTTGTTAGTACGGCTATTTTAACAGCAATTTTACACACCTTACTTTGGGATAACAGTTTGATTGGAGCTAGTGGAATCGCTTTTATGTTAATTGTAGTGACCTCTTTACTGAATACTCGAGGCAAAGACATTCCAATCACATTCATTTTAGTTGTGTTGCTTTTTTTGGGACAAGAAATTTATTCTTCTTTCAAAAATGATCAAATTTCACATTTTGCACACTTGTTTGGCGGTGCAATGGGAGCTTTTTGGGGATTCTACAGAAGTTAGTGATTTTCTTTCTTACGCTTGATATCGTAGAACGTTTTTTCAATCGTTTCATACAAACCATTGGGAGATGGAGCAAGAGCTGGCATTGATTTTATGTTTAATTGCTCATCAAGTAAAATGTAATACGGAAACGTTTTGATTTTCAAATCGTCCCATATCGGATGGTTTTCAGGTAACGCAAATTTATTTGTAGTCAGAGCTTTAAGGTTGCGTAGCTCAGTGGCATTTAGTGGCGCTTGTGGTGTTGGATAAATAGTAACAATCTCAACAAACGCACCGTATTTATCGTTCAATTTTCGAATCGCACCAATTTCAGAAATACAATTCATATTTGAAGGATCGTAGAAATGTAAATACACTGCTTTACCTAAAAATTTATTGAATTCTATACCAGTTTCTAAAGTATAATTTGGAACGCGCGCACCAATTGTCAATTCATTAAATTGCTTGTAAAGGTTATGCGCCATTTTTTTCAAATCTGGATTTGTAAATTGCTCTTCCAACTGATTAAGAATCAAAACTAAATTTGATTTTGGCAATTCTTTCGAAACAATTTCTTCCTTGATAATCAATAAAGTAATCAAATCACGCAATTCAAGATCTTGTAAATAAACGTCTTTACTCAGGGCCTCCAATACCTTTTTTGAATCGCTACGAATCACTGCATTGTAAACATCTGTTCGGATTTCTTTCGAGGTTTGATAGTAATATTTCTCAAAGAATAATTGAAAAAATTCCATGTATTTGTCGTGATGAATCAATTTTGGTGAATTACCGAAATAGAAATCGAAACGTTCATCATACGACATGGAGCCAATGTATTGAAAATTATCAATCGTTTGTCCAATAGAATATTTTACGTAATGCATGAAATAAGTTGAAGTGTCATTTGCATAAACAGTCGCTACCTCTTTTTTGAAATCACTGATTCCTTTTATGAAATTCTCTGGTTTCAATGTTTTATCCATGTACAAATCGGAAACTGTTTGGTCTAGCCAAGCTTCGAAACCAAGAATTTTATAATTGATGTCAGTTGTATCCAAAAGGTAAAAAACCATTTCAATTTCATTGTCTTTTTTGAAATCAGAACGATTTAAATCCGTTTCTGGAAGGTCGATGAAGTATTGATTGTTTGGTTGAACATACATGTAACTGTATTTGTTATCAAAGCGAATGACAATTTTTTTGATTTCGTCTATGTTCAACTTCACGAAGAATTTCCCAGTGGAATCCAATTGTGTACGACCGATTTCAGTTTCCGTATTTGTCAGGTAATCTTCAATTGCAAAAATGCGAACGTCTCTATTTTTCTTTGGAATGTAAGAAATTCCTTGTATCGAAACATTTTGAGCAAAGCCAGAAACGATGCAAAAAAACAAAAAAGCAATAAGAAAAGTTTTCTTCATCATAATAGGTAAATTGTCATAAACAGTGCCAAAAGTTAAACGAGTAATTCAGGAGAAGTTACAAATGGACTGATATTGGCATGATTGAGGTACATTTCACGAATAATGGACGAATTCACAGCGCTATATTCTTGATTGGTCAAAAAGAAAACAGTTTCAATTCCAGAAATGGCGTGGTTCATGTGCGCAATCGATTTTTCGTATTCAAAATCTTTGGCATCGCGTAAACCACGAATTATGTACTGAGCATCAATTTCTTTGCAATAGTCAACCGTTAACATTTGATACGTTTGAATTTTTACTTTTGGATGAGCAGAAAATAAACTAGAAATGTGCGTAATTCGTTTTTCAATATCGAATAAATATTGCTTTTTGCTATTGATTCCTATTCCAATTACTACTTCGTCAAATAAATCCAATGACTTTAAAACAACGGCTTCGTGACCTTTTGTGAACGGGTCAAATGAACCAGGGAATAATCCTTTTTTCATACTTATTTATTTAAGAAAAAGCTAAAATGAACATTTCCAAAATTACGACATTTTTCAAAATTTGGGTGCGATTCCAAGTTGGTTTGATTGCCATGTTCAATGACTAAAACGCCGTCTTTAGTTAAGATTCCTTTCTCAAAAATCATGTTCACCAAGTCTTCGTGAAAAGTTAAATGGAAAGGCGGGTCTGCAAAAATCAAGTCAAAAGTTTCTTTTGTATTCTTGCAATAAATCACGCAATCCGATTTGTAAACGTGCATTTTATCACTGATTTTTAAATCTGCAACATTTCCTTTTAAATATTGAATGCATCTTGGATTGCTATCGATTGAAAGCACTTGTTTTGCTCCGCGCGATACAAATTCAAATGAAATATTTCCAGTTCCTGCACACAAGTCCAAAACGTTCAATTCGTCAAAATCCAATTCGTTATCTAAGACGTTGAACAATCCTTCTTTGGCATAGTCTGTTGTTGGTCGCGAAGGGAAATTGGGTGGTGTTGCGAAGCGTTTTCCTTTTAATATTCCTCTGATTATACGCACAATATTGATTTATAAAAGTCATTTTTCTCGTTCCATTCAATTTGAAAAGCTTCAAATTCAGTGAAATTTGCCATCGACTCTTTGATTTGATTAATTGGGATGATTGATTGATAGTTGTAAACCACCAATCGTGTTGAATTTGCCATTT
The DNA here is from genome assembly GCA_009926905.1 of Flavobacteriales bacterium. Taxonomy (GTDB): domain Bacteria; phylum Bacteroidota; class Bacteroidia; order Flavobacteriales_D; family Crocinitomicaceae; genus UBA952. The sequence continues at coordinate 1,938 of RFNX01000372.1, read as the reverse complement.
CGTGTTTCTGGCAATGCAACAGTAAAAAATAGATTAAATCGGCTTCATTTTGATAGTCAAAACTGTTACAAATTATTAGCTTTCCGTTCTTAAGTATGGTCAAAACAAAGCTTGATTCATAAATAGTAATTGCCACGAAATCTGCATGTTGTCCTCTGCTACGATTCAATAATTGTCCAGCGTGGTGCTTCAATGGAACCAATGGGAAATAAGTATCTTTCAATTCTTTCATCCATTTTGGCAAAGAATAAGCAATCACGGCATTGTGGGTGTGAAGCATGTCAAATGAAGCGACATCTTCCGCATTCACAGCGCCAAAGTTCAAATTCAAATACGATGAAATATCTTGGATTTTGAAAACACTCTGTGGTAAAAGTGTGAAGATGGGAGAATACCAATAAATGGCGTTTGGGTTACCATTTTGCGATTGTAGTCGAACAAAATCTTTCACTTCGTCTTTAAAAAAAGGAGTGTTGATGTTGAGCTTAATCTCTTGAAATTCAGCGTTTGAATCATTAGAATAAACAACTACTGTGTCAGATTGAAAGTCGAAAAAATTAGCCATTGAGTTTTATCCTGAAAATTAGTAAAGCGAATGCGTTTTCAAACTGTTTTAAAATCATTCTCTTTGTAATTTATTCTTCATTACAAAGCTACAATATTTACCTTTACAGCAACATTGCCTTCTTAAAGAATATCCACAAAATGCCTCTTTTATGTTGAATTTCAGTGAAATTGATTTCAGACAGCACGCGATTTCAAATTTTGAACACGAACTTACTTCTGATCAAATGGGCGCTTTGAACAATTTTATTTCGTTCTTAAGTGAAAACGAACGCCATTCAATTTTTGTGTTGTCAGGCTACGCTGGAACGGGAAAGTCTTCTTTGGTGGCACAATTGATAAAGTCCTTAAAGATTTTTAAAGTGAAATCGCGATTATTGGCGCCAACTGGTCGTGCTGCAAAAGTGTTTTCTTCTTTCGCCAATGAGCCAGGTTTTACGATTCACAAACAGATTTATTTCTCCGGAAATGAAGTCGAAGGCAACAAACCAACTTTAGCCAAGAATCTATATAAAAACACAATTTTCTTTGTTGATGAATGTTCGATGATTGCAGGATTTGATTTTAATGAAGGTTCAAATTTATTGGAAGATTTGCTGAATTATGTAAACAGTGGAGAGAATTGTAAATTGGTTTTTATGGGCGATAATGGACAGTTGCCTCCAGTAGGACAAGAGCAATCACCAGTTTTCTCCTTAGATTTTTGGCGAGAACATTTTCCTTTTGTAACGATTTATCATGCAGCTTTAGAACAAGTGGTGCGCACAAGTGAACATTCTGCCATTTTGGAAAATGCAACATTCATTCGAAGTTTAGAAGACTATCAAACGCCACTTTTTTGCAATGTGGATGGAAAAGAAGTGATTAAAATTACGGGACTCGAGGTAAAAGAAATTTTGGAGGAATCGTACGACAAAGTAGGGCAGGAGCAGACCATTTTATTGACAATGTCCAACAAACGTGCGAATAAATGGAACCATGAAATACGAAATAGTTTGTTGTTTCGAGAAGATATTTTGGAACGTGGTGACAGAATGATGGTGGTGAAAAACAATTATTTTTGGCTCGACCCACTGAGTGACATTGGTTTTATTGCCAACGGGGAAATTTTCACAATTACTCGATTCGTCAAACAAGAAGTTCAATATGGATTCGAATTTGCGCATGTTCGCATTCAATTTTTGGACACTTCAGACGACAAAGAATACGATGTTATTATTTTATTGGAAGCATTAACTTCTGAAGCGCCAAATGTTCCAAGAGCACGATTGAAAGAACTGTTTTTTGAGATTGAAAAAGATTTCGCTCATGAACGCAACAAGCGCAAACGTTACCAGATGATTTTGAAAAATCCTTATTTCAATGCGTTGCAAG
>RFNX01000604.1 GCA_009926905.1 Flavobacteriales bacterium | reverse complement strand
GTTTTCTTTCTTTAAATCTCTTAAAGGTGCATAATTATCAAGTACGTAAAAACCACGGCCAAAAGTAGCAGCGACTAAATCATTTTCACGTTTTTGAATATCCAAATCGTAAACAGCTGTTATTGGCAATCCAGCTAATTTAGTCCAGTTTGTTCCACCATCATTTGAGAAATAAGCTCCAAATTCAGTTCCAACGAACAATAAATTCGCATCTACAAAATCTTGTTTGATGCAATACACATTTCCTCGAGTTGGAAGATTAGAAGTGATTGAAACCCACGTTTTACCTTTATCGTTCGATTTGAATAAATACGGTTTAAAATCTCCTTGTCGTTGTGAATTAAAAACTGCAAAAACTATATTTTCATCGTGAGTGGAAGCAGTCAACATATTCACGCGTGTATTTGCAGGAACTCCCGGAAATGAACTGTATTTCGTCCATGTTTGCCCATCATTTTCAGAAACTTGAATCAAACCATCGTCTGTTCCAACATACAACAATCCTTTTTTCTTTGGAGATTCATCTAATGCAACAATGTTTCCGTAAATAGTAGTGGAAGCATTTTTCATAACCGCATCAATTGTCCAAACTTGACCCATTATTTTTTCTTTGTTTCTGTCAATTTGTTGCGTCAAATCGGGCGAAACAACTTGCCAATCGTCACCTTTATTGGTTGATTTGAACAATTTATTTGCAGCAAAATATAAGGTTGAAGCATCGTGAGATGAAACAATTAAAGGCGAATCCCAATTCCATCGATATGCAGCTTCGCCTTTAACGGGCATCGGCTGAATCGGAACTTTTTCTCCAGAAGCACGATCATAGCGCACCAACCATCCGTACTGAGCTTGCGCGTAAGTAATGTTCGGATTGGACCAATCTGTTGCAGACTCAAAGCCATCACCACCATTTGTTATGAACCAATCTGAATTTAAAATTCCAGCTGCATTATTAGTAGCAGCAGGCCCACCCATCGAATTGTTATCTTGTGTTCCTCCATAAATATTATAGAAAGGACTGGCATTATCTGTAGTTACTTTATAAAATTGAATTATTGGGAGGTTGGCATAATAGAACCATTCTTTTGCGTGCGTATAAGTTTCATAAAGTCCACCGTCACAACCAACTAACCAATGATCAGTATTGGAAGGATCAATCCAAATACAATGATTGTCTACATGTTTGTTTGATTCGCCAGTTTCTTTGAATGTTTTTCCGCCATCTTCACTGTGGTGTAAATACGTGTCCATTGCAAACACTTTATTTTTATCAAAAGGGTCGCAGAAAATTTCTTGGTAATAATTTCCACTCGTGCTGAAATCTCCTTGTTTGCTCCAGCTTTCTCCTTTGTTTGTTGAACGATAAACGCCACCTTTTCCATAGCGTCCTTCAACGATTGAATAGACATAATTAGCATCTGAAGGAGAAACTGCAATTCCAATTCTTCCCATGTCTCCTTTTGGAAGTCCAGAATTGATTTCTTTCCATGTTTTACCACCATCTGTTGATTTATAAAGTGTTGATTCTGGGCCTCCACCAATGTAAGTTGATTCGCTTCTTCTTCTCTGATGAGCTGACGCATAGAGTATCTCAGGATTTGTAGGGTCGATCGCAATTTCTGAAATACCCGTTTCATTAGAAACAAAGAGTGTTCTTTCCCACGTTTTTCCGCCATCAATAGTTTTATAAACACCTCTTTCACCACCACTTGACCAAACCGGACCATAAGCAGCTACCCAAACAATGTTTTCATTTGTAGGATGAATAATAATGTTTCCAATATGTTCACTTGTTTTCAAACCCATATTTGTAAATGACTTTCCGCCATCTAATGATTTGTAAACACCATCGCCATAAGAAACAGAACGTTGATTGTTATTTTCTCCTGAACCTACCCAAACAGTATTTGGATTGGAAGATGCTAATTCAACACAAGCAATGGAATAAGATCCATAATTATCAAATATTGGACTGAATGTAATTCCATGATTATTGGTGTACCAAACTCCTCCAGCTGCAGCAGCAACATACCAAGTATCCTTGTTTTTTGGATGAACGGCAATGTCAGCTATTCTTCCTGAAGTTAGGGCAGGACCAACCATTCGAAAAGAAAGACTAGAAACCGTTCCAGCGTCAAAGATAGACTTTGGCGTTGTCATTGTTGCAGTTGATGGTTTGGTTGTTTTTTGTGCTGATGCTATTGATGAAACAAGGACAGCAAAAAGGAATATTTTTCTCATAATTTTAATTCATTGGAATTGCTAAAATAAGGTTTATAAATTGATAACAATTCTCAAACAAAAAAAAATGGTTCAACTAGAAGTCAAACCATTTTTTAAAAATTCTAGAAATAGTTTATCGTATCAAGTGTAAAAAAGTTTGACCTTCTTTTTCTTGCCCATTTAAACCAATGATTTTGTATTTCATAAAATAAACTCCTTCAACTGCTTCTTTTCCGCCAACTTTACCGTCCCAAGTAGCATTTGGTGTGTTTAATTCTACAATTTGGTTTCCCCAACGGTTATAAATCGCAGCTTCTTGTGAGGCAGCATTTATTGTAAAAATTCCATAAACATCGTTTACTTCGTCGTTGTTGGGAGAGAAAACATTAGGAATTTCAATTACGATTTCACCAAGTGGAATAACAGTTATTGTTCCTTCCCAAGAGTCAGAACACAAGCCGTTTGATGCAACTAATGTTACAGTATATGTTCCAACAGAAGTATAAGTTGTATTTACATTCGCTGTTGTTGGAGTGGTCTGATTTAGTCCGTTTCCAAATGACCAAACATAATTTGATGCATTCGTACTAAGATTGGTAAAATTAACTAACAAAGGCGCACTTCCACCTAAACTTACTGGGCTTCCTAATGCGGTTGGTACAGGTACAACGGTAATTGTTATGTCATCGAATGCTACACAGTTATTTGCATCGGTTACTGTCATTGTGTAAGTCGTTGTTTCTGTTGGATAAACAGATGGAGTAGTGCCAACAAGTGCATTGCCCCATGTGATTGTATATGTACCTGTTCCACCAGATCCACTAGCTGTTAATGTTGTGCTTTGACCCAAACAAATTGAAACATCTACAGCAGTTGTTGCGACTACTGGAGCAGGTGAAGTGATAGTTGTAGATTGCGTTGCTGGGCAGTTGTTTGCATCAAAAACAGTTACTTGATAAGTCCCTGCTGCTAAATTGCTAAATGTTGCTGAAGTCTGTGGTGTTTCTGTTCCTAAAGCAAAAGTATAAGGTCCAGTTCCTCCTGTTGCACTTGCTGTTATTGTACCATCTGAACTAGTAGCGCATAATGTTTGGCTATTTGTTAATGTTAAAGTTGGACCTCCTGCTGCCGGAACGATAAATTGCAAGGTTTCTTGGCAACCACTTGTTTGATCAGTTACTGTAACGTTGTAGGTTCCAGCCTCAATGTTCGACGCAGTTGCATTTGTCCCACCTGCTGGACTCCAATTGTACGTGTAATTTCCAGAACCATTTGTTGCAGTAACTGTCGCACTTCCATTTGTTGCACCGCAATCAGCAGAAACGATTGTTCCTTGAGTTAAATTAAAAGAGGTAGGTGCAGAAATTGTTGCAGTTCCGGTGTTTGAACAGTTTGCATCACTAACAGTAATCGTATAAGATCCTGCTGCTAAATTCGAAAACACATTACTTGTTTGCGGTGTGCCAGTTCCCAATTGATAACTTAAAGCACCTGTTCCACCGGAAGCAGTTACGGTGATGCTTCCAGCATTTGGATTGGTACAAGTTGCATTTATCACTGCAATATTATCAATTGTAGGACCGCCAGTATTTGGAATAACAACTGTTAGTATTTGTGAACATTGGTTGGCATCTTGAACTGTTACTGTATAACTTCCACCAAGAATATTCGACGCTGTCGCTGTAGTACCTCCCGATGGACTCCATGAATATGTATAAGCACCGGTTCCACCAGTTGCATTAACAGTTGCAGCACCATTTGCAGTACCACAAGCAGCAGAAACAATGTTTGAACTTGTTAAAGTTATAGCAGTTGGTTGAGTTATAGTTATAGTTGTAGTTCCGGTGCATTGAGCTGCATCTGTTGCAGTTACTGTATAGACATTTGGACCTAATGCTATTTGCGTCGCTCCAGTCAATGAACCTGGTGCCCAAGAATAAGTATAAGGTGCAGTTCCTCCAGAGGCACTTACTGTTGCAGAACCATTGGTTCCTCCATTACAGGAAACATTGTTAACGCTTGATGAACTTACAGTTATTGTTGGACATGGAGTTGTATTACATTGAGCTAAGCTAGAAATTGTAAAAGTCGTTACAGTTCCAGAACCGTCAGTTACTTGAACTTGTGCAGCACCGTTAGGTGCAGTGGCATTTGCTCCTGTTGCGAAATTTACCCATTGAGCAGGAGAATTACAAGAAGTTATTGGTGTTACACCACTTAAACATTGGTTAATAAAAGGTGTCCAACTTCCGCCACAAGCTGTACATTGCGCTTGATTTGTAATAGGTGTATTTGTAGCTGCTTGAAAGGTTGCCCAAGTGTATGTTGGTACTCCATTTGATACCGTAATGGATCCATTTGATTCAATACATGCATTCAAAGTTTGACACGGACTCACGATAATTGTTTGTGTCTCAGAACCACAAGGCAAAGTATAGGTGATGGTGTGAGTTCCCGTTCCAGCAGTTGCAGGATTGAAAGTTCCATTAGCACTCATTCCTGGACCTGACCAAGTTCCGCCAGCAGTTGCAGCTGTAACTGTTATAGGCGCATCAGTTTGACACAAATTTGGCAAAGGACAAATAGAAGCATCGCAACAAGTAATTGCAATTGGAGCACAAGCAGCAGCGCTGATGTGTTGAATTCCTCCTGATCTTGTATTATCACTACCTGTTCCAGACGAGCCGCCAGCAATTATATTTCCACTTGTTGTAACGTGTATATCATATACTTTAAATGCTGTTGGATAAGTTGCTTGTTGAACTAAATTTTGGTTGAATTTAACAACACCATTTGTTGCACCAACATAAACATTTCCACAATCATCAATGTCAATTCCGCTGCAACCAACTTGACGTGTAGTAATTCCAAATGTTGATGTATTGATGAAACTTCCACCAGGAATGTTTGCTGTTCCAACAATTGCACCTGTATTAAAATTTCGTTTCTCAACAATATCACCTCGATGAACAAATACAAAATTTCCAAATGTTTTTAATGCTTGAATTCCTGAATTACCTTCTCTGAAATTTTCATTTTTATAACTAAAATTATGACCACTTCCAATCTTTACGTTTGAGGCACCTAAGCTACCGCAAGAACTTAAATTGGAATTGATATAACCAATTGTATCGTGTGATAAATAGTAATACTTGTTGTTATTACATTCTGTCAAAGCCCTTACTTCGTGACCTACACCAAAACCTGAAGGTGTACCACTGACTTGAACACTTGCCAAAATATTTCCATTTGACATATTGACATCATAAATCCATGGTGAAGGATTTAATCCTAATAATTTGGTTCCACCAACTACTAATTTTGATTGGTCACAATTGAAAGAAATCGTCCAAAATTCAGAAGTTGCGCCAGCTCCAGAGGGATTATTATTATTCCAAGTTAAACCACCATTCGTATTTACGCACAAAATTTTTGTTGCAGAACCATTACACACATAGGAGTTACCAATGTCACTTGTTGCAAATCCACCTAGCCAACTTCCTCCAGTTGTGTCATAAGGTGTGTTGTAGGTCCAAAGTAAATTTCCTGTTGGATTGTATTTTAATAATTGCATTGGCGTGATTCCACCAATTGCATAAACATTTCCAGCCGCATCTTTTTCAACCTCCCAAATAACATCCCAATTGGATGGAAAAGCTGGTGTTTGTGTCCAAGGGTCGATTACCACTGTTTTTTTATTGTCGTAGTTTGCTAGTTTGAACTTGATTGTTTGACCTATTTGTTCAAAAGAAGATTTGATTATAGTGTTGCTGTTTTTTTGATAAAATGTAAAAGGCTCATGGTCAACAATATCTCCAAATAAAGTCGCCACTTTTACTTTTCCATTTTCAATTCTTACAGCTCGGTCATAAACCATTTTCACGTCGTCAGGATTTGCTCCCGGATGAAGAATTACCGCGTATTTTAATCCCTCTTGTGGGTGAATTGCATACTCAATGTCAATTTTAGGGTAAATATTTTTATAGGTGATTTTATCAAATCCTTTAACATAGTTGACATTTGCTTCTTCGCCATCTTTTGTTTTGAAAGAATAAGAATGGTAATCACTGCGCTGTCCTTCCGCTTTGATATTGGAATAGTTTGCATTTTCCCAAGTCATATTCACTTCATCAGCTTGGAAATGAAACTTCCCAATCACTTTCTCCCATTGTTTATAATCTTCCGTTGTTTTTAATTTCAACTTTTCACTTAAGTGTTCTCTTTCGTTTTTTGGAACTTTTTTCGCATTCAAAAAAGAGTAACTAACTCCTTTTTTACCGAAAAAAACACGCGTTGAACCAAAATCAGCAGCGTATTGTATTTCTCCAATAAGTTTATTTTCATTTGCGTCAAATTGACCTTTGTTTTCAATGAAAACTTTGCTTGAAGAATAATCTTGCTTCCAAGAATTTTGAGTGAAAACTAGAAATTGAGTACTTAATAGGATAAATAGTACGAGGTATTTCATAGGATTGGATTATCTTGTTAAATGGAAAAATGTTTGACCTGACCGCTCTTGATTTGCAGGTCCAGTAACTTTATATTTTATAAAATAAACGCCTTCTGTAGCATCATTTCCGCTCGCTGTTTTCCCATCCCACTTGTAATTTACATTCGTAATCTTAACCATCACATCTCCCCAGCGATTCACGATGATTGCATCAATTGTTAAAGCGTTTCTAGTGAAAATTGTATATCCATCATTTGTTCCATCAGCATTTGGTGAAAACACATTAGGCACAAAAACTTCTAAAGGAGGTGTTACAAGAATTGAATCTATCCAAGAATCATCACAAATTCCATTGGATGCAATCATTGTAATATAATAAGTTCCTGCTGTGGGATAATTTGCTGTTACGGAATTTAAGTTAGTTGTCGTTTGATTTTGACCATTTCCAAAATCCCAAACAAAAGAACTCGAATTTGAACTTTGATTGGTAATCGTCACATTAACAGGTTCTAATCCTTCTTTTGGCGATGCCGTTGCCGCTGCGATTGGTAAAGGAAGTACTGTTTGTGTAACTGCCCCTGTAGCAATGCAATTATTTGAATCTTTAACTGAAATATTGTAGGTTGTTGTTGCATTTGGACTCACTCCTAAAGGATTTGATGACGTGGAGTTGTTCCATAAATAAGAATAAGGCTGAGTTCCTCCAGTAGCTGTTGCAGTTAATAAAACTTGAGTACCAGCACATGTTGGATTTGTTGGTGGAAAAGAAACTTGTAACAATTGCGGTTCCGTAATTACAACTGACGCTGTTGACAAACAACCATTTGAATCTGCAATCGTAACGGAGTAGTTTCCAGCCGTCAAATTTTGATAAATTCCCGTTGAATCTGGGGAACCACCATTCAAAGTGTAAGTATATGGTAGTGGACCGCCTGAACCATAAGCAACAAAACTACCATCATTTAAACCAAAACATGATACATATTCAACGTTTCCGATTGCAGTATAAATCGATGAATCTTGATATACAATAAATGTTAGTGTATCCAAGCAGTTGTTAATGTCTCTCACTTGAACAAAATAAGTATCTGCATAAATAGATGTGAAAATTCCAGAATTTTGAACAGTTGCAAATGAATCAATTGAATAAACTAATGGATTTGTTCCACCAATTGCACTGACTTCTAGAGAGCCATTTGGCAAATTACAGAATGAGTTTGTTGTGGTATCTTTTGATAAAATTAAATCATTCGGTTCTGTTACTGTCGCAGTTAAATTAGCAGAACAACCTTGCGAATCGCTAACCAAAATTTGATAATTACCAGCTGCTAATCCGGTAAAAGTTCCTAAGGATTGAGGGCCGTTTGTACCTAAAGTATATGAATAGGGAGGAGTTCCATTTACTGCAAGCGCTGTTATCGAACCATTATTACTTTGATAACAAGTAGAATTTGTAACATTTGTTATGCTAGATGTTAAAGTTGATTGATCTGTTACATTAGCGGTATAAGATGTTACACAACCACCATTATCTCTTGCGTAAAAGGTATAAGTTCCTGCAGCTAAATTCGTATAAACTGTATCAGTGTTCCAATTAATGCTGTCTTGAGAGAATTCTATCGCTCCATTACCTCCAGATGCAACAAGGGTAACTTTTCCATTTCCTAAACCACAAATAGAAGGCATAATTACTCCCGACAAGTTCACTGCTCCAGGTGCAGGCGTCAATGTAACGTTATCTGTAATCACTATTGGTGACGTAGTACCACATGGAGTGTATGTAAATTTAGCAGTATAAGTAGTTGGTCCAGATGGGCAAACATTTACAGTTGGTGTTGTATCAACAACGGTTGATCCGTTCAACCATTCAATCGTATATAAAGGATTTCCATTTGGTTTAAATCTCCAAGCTTCAGGAGTTGTTACATTCCAATTTGGAGAACTATTTCTGTTTGGCGCAGTAATTCCACCAGATTGCCCGAAATTTTGAAGACCAATAACAGCACGACCGCCATTCCAAGTGTTACATGTTGGTTTTGATTTGACATAAACATCAATATAATTTGTGCTTTCGTTCAATACCATCATGTGTGCACTTTTAATTGATGTACAGGAAAAATGACACACGTCATTATAGACTACAACAAATTGACGACAAGGAGCATTTCCAACTAAATACCATTTAATTCCACCACAAACAGAAGGGTCAATGTCGTGATAAACTCCTAAAACATGTCCAGCGCCACCAATTCCTGTTGTAGTTGTTAAACTTGCTGAAAATGACCATGGGTGGCCGCCACCTCCTGATGTTGGACCAAATAAAATCGAACCATTAGATCCAATTTTACAAGTAGTATAAGTTTGGCCATAATAACAAAATGGAAAAGGTAAAGTGATAATTGGTCCCCAAACGTCATCTGTGTTTGCTGAAACGGCCGTACCTCCGATTTGGTTATATGGAATAGGAGTTACATGTGGTAATGATTCAACCGTATATGTCGATGTTTCTTTAATATCTAAGAAAGTCGCTGTTAGATTTGTACAGGAAATGGTACAATCAAAAGATTGGTCTGGACCAGCATTTACAAAGGGACAAGCAGTGTTCGTTTGTGATAAGGAGAAGGTTGAAATTAATAGAGTAATAACAAAAAACAATCTATTTAGTTTCATTAATGTTAGGTTTAAAGTTGTTTGACGGATTTTACAGTTTTTTAGTTGCACAAATATAAGACATTCAACAGTTTCAATCTTCGAATTATTGGCAATAAGTTTCACTAAAGAAAAAGAAATAGCTTAACTTTACAAAAAAAATCCAAAACTCCACAAATGACTTCAAGAGTTTCGTACCTAGGAAATCTAAGAACTTCATGCACGCACTTAGCTTCTGGAACAACAATTTTTACAGATGCTCCAATAGATAATCACGGAAAAGGTGAAGCATTTTCTCCAACTGATTTAGTTGCAACTTCTTTGGCTTCTTGCATGATTACTATCATGGGAATCTATTGTCAAGAACACGCAGTTGATTTCAATTTTTGCGAAGCTTCCGTTTTGAAAATAATGTCAAGTTCCCCAAGACGAATACAAAAAGTAGTTGTTGAAATGGATTTGAGTGGTAACAATTGGGATGAAAAAACACTTCACAAAGTCATTGCAGCAGGCAAAGCTTGTCCGGTTGCAAGAACGCTTGAAGGGAATGTAGAATTAGAATTTAAATTCATTTAATGGAAAAGAAAGAAGCGTACAAAAGAAAAGAACGTTCAGATATTATTTTTGGAGTACACGCAGTTTTAGAAGCAATAAAATCAGAAAGAGAATTGAATAAAATTCTCATTCAAAAAGGAATGAATAAAGAACTTTTTTTAGAATTAAAAGAAGCACTTAATGGTAAGAATTTTCAATTGCAATTCGTTCCAACTGAAAAATTGAATTCACTGACTTCTGGAATCCATCAAGGAGTTGTTGCTTTTGTTACACCAATTGAATATCAGGACATTGAAGTAATTGTAAATGACATTCTTGAGGCAGAAAAATTTGCTAATATTTTAGTGCTGGACAGAATCACTGATGTTCGTAATTTTGGTGCAATTGCTCGTACAGCTGAATGCCAAGGAGTGGATGCTATTTTAATTCCATCAAAAGGTTCCGCTTTGGTAACTTCTGATGCAATGAAAGCTTCAGCGGGCGCATTGAATCGAATTCCAGTTTGTAAAACAGATAATTTAAAAAACAGTATTTTCTTTTTACAACAATCTGGTTTACGAATCATTGCCTGTACTGAAAAAACAGCTTATCCTTTATACGAAGTGAATTTGAGAGGGTCGGTTGCAATCATTATGGGTTCTGAAGAAAATGGAATAACTCAAGATTTAATAAATATGGCTGATATGCGTGCCAGAATTCCAATGAAAGGAGAGATTGCATCTTTGAACGTTGGAATCGCAGCTGGAATGGTACTTTATGAAAAACTAAGACAAGAACAAAATGATTAGAATTTTACTTTTTTGCACATTGCTTTCACCT
>RFNX01000431.1 GCA_009926905.1 Flavobacteriales bacterium | reverse complement strand
TTTCGTTTTGTATTCTTTTCGGAAATCTTTTTGGTCAATCAAATATGACAATATTTAATAATGGAGGACAACAATTTTACGTAATACTAAATGGAATCAAACAAAATTCAGTGCCGCAAACAAATGTTGTGATTTCAGGAATCAAAAACGGAGCTTATTCCGCTAAATTAATTTTCGCAGATGGTAAAACCGCTGATATTGATAAGAATTTCTTTATTGATGAAGCAAGTGATATTACAACGAAAGTAATTTTTAAAAAAGGAATAGGTAAACTGCAATTGGTAAGTATGTTGCCAACAACTGGAGTTGCAAATGGAGCAGTAATTTATAGACAAGATAATAACGTGATATTCTCAGATGCACCAGTTGTTCAAACGCAACAAATTCAAAATCAAGGAACTGTAACTGTTAATTCAACTGTTCCAAACACAACAACAACCATTCAATCACAGCCAATTCAAACACAAGGAACAACAACAATTTCTACAAATGTTCCAACAACCACTACAAGCGTTCAAACGAATACAACTGGAACCAATTCAAACATTTCAACCAATCAAAATACAAACGGAAATGTGAATATGAACGTTAGTACTGGAACAAATTTGAACGGAAATCCGAATGTAGGAACTGTTACTAATACAACAAATCCCAACCAAACAAATGGAAGTTTGAACATGAATGTTGGCGTAACCACAAATGGTATGAACGTAAATATGGACCCAATGAACGGACAAGATGGAAACATCAATATGAATATTGGTTTTAATTTGAATGGAGCTAACGTCAATGTGACTGACCCAACCATCCCTTCTGGAAACGTTAATGTAAATATGAACGGTAGTTTTCCTAATTCAGGAAATTTTCAGTCAACATCAACAACTTCAACTTCAAGTACGCAAACTATCAATGGTCAAACAACTCACCAATCAGGTTCAACAACGACTCAAAATAACAATGGTAACGTAACTGTAACAACCACAGGAACTCCAAATATGAATGGCAATGTGAACGTTAATAACAATGGCACAGTTCGTCCAAATAACGGAAATGTTACTGTTACTACGAACGGAAATGTTATTCCTTCCAATGGTTCTGTAAATTTAAATACAAACGGAAATGTTATTCCTTCGAACGGAAACGTGACTGTAACTACAAATGGAAATGTAATTCCAAACAACGGCAACGTAACTGTAAATGCAAACGGAAATGTAGTTCCAAATAATGGAACTGTAAATGCATCAAGTAATACAACTCAAAGCACAACAACTTTTAATAATGAAGTCGAAGCTAATTCTAATGGCGAATGCGACATTACGACAAACTCAAATAAATCAGTTATTTGTGTAAGTTTTTTAAATAATAGTAAAGAATTTGTAGATGATTTAAAAACGCAATCTTTTGAAGATGACAGAATTGATATTATTTGCAAAGACCTTTCGAAAATTTATCTTACTTCAGCGCAAGTTTATCAAATTCTTGAAACGATCACTTTTGAGTCGAGTAAATATGAAGTAGCAAAATTCTTGTACGTGCGCACCACAGACAAGCAAGTTTTAGATAAAGGTTTGTTGCCACTTTTTACATTTGACAGTACAAAAATGGATTGGAGAGAATTTACAAGAATTAAATAACTGTTCATTTTGAAACATTTAGTATCGATTATTTCTTTTTTTTTTATCAGTAATTTTTTCTATTCTCAATCAGATGAATTTACTAAACGGTATTTTGTAAATGGCTACAATGCACCTGCGAAGGACATGGTTGCAACAAAAAATAAAGGTTTTGCCGTTATTGGAAATGTTGAATATGATCAGAACCAAACTATTCCATTCATAATTTATTGTGATTCAGCTGGACATCAAGTTTGGTCACGCCCTTACGGTACATTTAATCCTGGTTTTGAATTTAACAGAGTCATTCAATTACCAGATTCATCTATTGTTGCAGTTGGAAAAATGTTTAATCCAATGCAAAATAATTATGGAACTGCTTGCATTCGAATTTCTGAAGCTGGTGATGTGATTTGGGCAAAATCGATTAGCGATAATTCAGGGAAAGTGTTTGTGGCAAGAGATGTAATTTTCACTTCAGATTCTGCTTTACTGATTGTTGGTGGAATCGTGAACCATGGATCATTTGCTTTCAAGATGGATTTAAGTGGAACTAAAATTTGGTCGAAGTCTTATGTTTTCCATTCAGATGTTACTTCCAATTTTCATGAGATCTTTTCTGTGAAAGAAAAAAGTGATAGCAATTTGGTGTTTGTAGGAACTTCTGATATGGGTTCATTTGAATTTAGAGGATTATTTTTTGAAACAAATGAAATGGGAGAAGTTATCTGGTTAAAACGTTTTCAAACAAGAACATTTTTAACAGATCTTGTTGTTTCAAATAATTCTCTCTTTTTGAAAGATCAAGGATTAAATTCTGAATTAATCAAAACTAGTTTAACAGGAAATCTTAATTGGGCTAAAAATTATGCAGACAATGGCAATATTGATAACGAATATAAAAGACTGACAACTCTTTCAAATGGGAGTTTTATGTTCACCAATTCAGAATTTACCATAGGCACCGCAGTTAATGTTGACAACAATGGTGAAGTATTGAATCAATTAACTGTTTTTGGGAGCCCAAAATGCACGATTGAAACAATTGATAATCGTTTTGCATTCTTAAAAAATGGACCAAGTTATGGAGTGAAGACATTAACTCAAAAGCACTTTGCAGTTACGCGATTAGATTCATTAAATCCTTCGAATAGTGCTTGTGCTTGGAATTCAAATGTAAATTACAATTCATTTACACACAGTTTAGTAGTTGATTCGTTAATCGAAACTGACAATCTTTCCGTTTTTGATGCCATGATGGAACAGTTTTCGACCGAATTGACAGAAGAAGCTGCATGCATTGAATTTTTAGGTTCCGTGAATGAATTACCTGAGGTAAGTTTTGAATTGTTTCCAAATCCTGCAACTGAAATTATTACTGTTACATTTGATTCTGAACCTTTTACAACAGATTATACTATTTTAGACCAGCAAGGAAGGTTGATTATGACAGGAAACATTGCTTTTTCAGGCTCAGAACTGAATGTTAATCAATTTACCAAAGGATTGTACTTCTTCCAAATAGGCAATTCTACCAAGCGATTTATCAAGAATTAATATTTAATTCACGTCATCCAAAATTATTTTTTTCTGACTTTGTAACATTTTGGCACTTTTGTTGTCTTATTATTAAAAACGACAACATGGAACTTGTAAGAAACTCACTCGAAATAATTATTGGATTAACCTTAACAGGATTTATTACCAAAAATTCCATTCAAGATTTTTTCTTCAACCAGCGCAATCACAGATGGTTGACTTGGACTTTAAGTTCAGTAGCCATTGCTTTTGGAATTTATGTTTGTTTGTCTAATAGTATCATATTGCAATTCGGTACAGGCGTTGATTTAATGATTTCCCAATGGTTCTTTATCCTTGGAGCAGTTACAATTTTTACAGGTTTTTCATATTACATCGGTAATATCTACAGATTTTTCAAAATGCAAATTATTCGATAACAATTAGTTTACAAAACAAAAAAGCCAGTGAAAACAAATTCACTGGCTTTTTTGATGGTTATTTTATTTTACTTTTTCAATAGAAATTCAACAGCACTTGCTGCATTAATCATTCCACCAGAAATTGAAACATCTTTCATCGTTCCTTTTTCTTTGCCTTTTTCAGCACCTGGAATCGTGATTGTTTTTGTGTAAGGAATACTCGTTTTCATCAATACTTCTTTCACTTGAGCAGCTGTCAATTCAGGAAAATATCCGCGAATCATAGCTGCAACGCCTGCCGCTGCTGGACAAGCCATACTTGTACCTGAAGCATCTTCATATTTAGCATCAGGAACAGTTGAATAAATATCAACGCCTGGAGCGAATAAATCTACTGTTGTTGATCCATAATTAGAGAAATCTGCAACCAATTTAGTTCCTTTCTTAGAACTACTGTTAGCTCCTACTTCCAACCAATTTGAAGCAATTGTTCCATCGGTTAAAATACGGGTTGGGTAAGAATCTTCGTTGTTTTTATTTTTAGCATCATTTCCAGCAGCATGAACTAAAAGTACGTCTTTGCTTTTAGCGTATAAAATCGCTTCGTCAACAACATTTTTATTAGGTGTGTAGTATTTTCCAAAAGACATATTGATAACTTTCGCACCGTTGTCAACTGCATAACGAATAGCATTTGCAACGTCTTTGTCGCGTTCGTCACCGTTAGGAATGGCACGTACAACCATGATTTTCACATTTGATGCTATTCCATCAATACCAATTCCGTTTCCTCTTTTTGCTGCAATGATACCAGAAACGTGTGTTCCATGCATTGCATCAGGACCTTCATAACGATTGCAACCGTAATAACGTTCTGTCATATCGTTCGGATTATCTCCAACAATTGCACGACGAATACTGTCTGCATCAATTTTTGTCATTTTAATCATTCCGCCGATTGATTCTTTAGCATGAGATAATTCTTTATCTAAAGTAGCTGGAGGATAAACCAACATTATTGCTCCCATTCTCTTTTTAACTTTCGTTTCCATTTCGTCTTTTGGAACGTAAGCTTTGTTTGTTTTTTTGTCGAACACACCATTTGAAGCAGCTTTCACATTATCAATATAATTAGATAACATAACGATACCTTGATATTGCTTTACATTTTTAGCTGTTTCTTTCTCTAAATCTTCTTTTAACTTAGAGTATTTATCATATCGCGCTTTCTCGTCATTGGATAAATTCTTAACATCTTTTCCATTGAAATAGTTTCCTTCAAAACGTACCATTCTAGCAAGTTCTAAAGCCTCTTGATCAATATCTTGAAAAGTACCACCTAAAAATGACCATCCATGAACATCATCAATGTATCCATTTTTATCGTCATCAATACCGTTGTTTGGAATTTCGTCTTCATTCACCCATATAACATCTTTTAAGTCAGGATGATCTGTTTCAACACCACTGTCAATTACGGCAACGATAACTTCTTTCGCTGTTTTTCCTTTCAATAATTCGTAAGCTTTTTCGGCTCCAACGCCATAAATTTTGTCTTCTTTTGGATTTTTTAAATACCAGTTAATTGGAGCTTTTGGTTTCGGTTCAGCTGACGTTTGTGCCAATGAAATTCCTGTACTTAGAAGTAAGGAAAGAGCAATAAATAGTTTGCGCATAAAGTAAAATTTGTTGTGCGAAATTAAGGATTTTCGATTGAAATGAGTTAAATAATCTGGATAGTTTGTTAAACAAAACTAAAAGTGAATCTGATTAAAGT
>RFNX01000515.1 GCA_009926905.1 Flavobacteriales bacterium | reverse complement strand
TTCAGTGTCACCCGAAAGCACATGCAAATTATAGCCTTTTAACTCTTTTAGCATAGAAGTTAATTCTGTTCTGAACTTTCCAGTGAATTCAAATTGTTGCAAAAGCTCTCCATTTTTCGTAAAGTTCACAATTGAATTACTGTTTTCTGTTTCTTGAATACCACAAAATTTTGCATTTCCAAGTCGATAAACATTTTCTTCGTAATTGGCTTCAATTCCTTCTCCTTTGATTTCTTTAAAATCTTGAATAACGACTTCTTTTCTTGCGTCCATTTGCTTATGAAGTGCAATTGAAAGTGGATGTGTGGAATTTTTTGTCATTTCAAAAAGCACTTCTTTTTCTTCGTCAGAAATTGAGGCATTTTTTTCTTCAATGCTATAGTGATTTGGATCGGTTAATGTTCCCGTTTTGTCAAATACGATATCGGTTATGTTTCCCAAAGCTTCAACAACTGTAGTGTTTTTCAAGAAGAAACCTGTTTTTCCAAAAACGCGCATAATGTTCCCTAAAGTAAATGGCGCCGACAATGCCAATGCACAAGGACAAGCAACAATTAAGATTGAAACGAGCACTTTTGTTATTAAACTTGGATCTACAAAAAACCAAAAAATCGACGCTGCACCAGCAATAACAAATTGAATGATTAGAAAGTAATATGCGATTTTATCTTGGTAACGAATCAGGTTGTTTTCCTTGTGTTTATTGAGGGTTTCGTTCCATAATTGCGTCAAATGACTTCGGTTTGTTGTTGCTTTTACGCGCAATTTCACTCTGTTTCCAATTAATTTTCCACCTGCGAAAATCTCCATTCCTTTGGTCAAAGTAATTGGTTCTGATTCTCCTGTTACGAAACTGTAATCAATCGAGGTTGAATCGCTCAGTAGTAATGAATCACAAGGAATAATCTCCTCATTTCGAACTAAAATCACATCATCAACTTCTAATTTTTCAATGGCTAAAATTTCTTCTTGCTCATCTTTCAAACGCGTTGTAGCAACTGGGAAATAGGCGGTGTAATCGCGGTCAAATGACAAAGAACGATACGACATGCTTTGGAACCATTTTCCAATGAGTAAAAAGAAAATGAAACCCGCAAAACTGTCCATGTAACCTGGGCCTTGCTTGCTGAAAATCGCATAAGAACTCTGTAAATACAAAGCCATAATTCCAATGGAAATCGGAACGTCAAGGTTTAAATGTTTGCTTCTTAATGCTTTGTAGGCAGATACGAAATAATCGCTTGCCGAAAAAAGTAGGACAGGTAATGAAGCAATGAAAGCTAAATATGCGGTAAAATTTCGAAAGCCAATATTGTCTTTTTCAATTCCCATATATTCTGGTGCACTCCAAAGCATAATACTTCCAAATGCAAAACCAGCAATTCCAATTTTCAGAAGAAACTTTTTGTCAATTATTTCAGTTTTCTCTTTTTTCTGTTCAAAATTGGGAGGATAACCTATGTGATCTAGGAAGTTAGCTAATTCTGAAAATTTAATTTCTGATGGATTGTAAGCAACAACTGCCTCTTTTTTAGCAAAATGAACCTGGGAACTGATGATGTCTTGGTTGATTTTATTCGCATTTTCAAGCAAGTAAATACAAGATGAACAGTGAATGCTTGGCAATGAAAGTGTTACGCGAACCATTTTTTCATTCTCAAACTGAATGTATCGTTTTCGAATTTCAGGAATGTCTAGGAAATTGTATTTGTCACTTCGTAAAGAAGTTGGTTTTAAGCCTGGATTTTGTTCGTATTTGTAATAGTCACCTAAATTGTTGGCGCTCAAAAGCGAATACACATTTTTGCAACCAGTACAACAAAAATCAAGTTCTTCAAAATGAATGGCTTTACCTATTATCGAATCGCCACAATGGAAACAATTTTCTTGGCTCATATTGTTTTTGAAAATAATTGTTGACTTATGGCATTGCTTGCCAAATCTTGATCAAATGCCATACAAGCGTTACGCACAAACGGGAGTCCTTTTGGTAAAATGGAAACAACATTATTTTCAATAGCAACCAATTCGTCAGCAATCATGGGTTTTAAACGTTCCTTAATTTTAGAATTGATTTCGCTGAATGATTCATTCTCACTGAATTTTGTTTCGAAATGACACATCAAATCAAGGATGTTTTTGCGAATAATTAATTCGCTTTTAGTTAATAAATGGCCTCTAAAAACGGGGATTTTACCTTCGTTAACTTGTATTTGATAATCCTCAACTGTCTTATCGTTTTGTGCAAAACCAATCCAACAATCTGAAATAGAAGACATTCCCAATCCAATCATCCAATTAGTTGATTTTGTGGTGTATCCCATGAAATTTCTGTGTAATTTTTTACTGTGAAAAGCGATTGAAAGTGCATCTGTAGGCAAAGCAAAATGATCCATTCCTATAGCTAAGTAACCGTAGTCTAATAGTTTTTCATACGCCATTTCGTACAAAGCACGTTTTTCATTATCTTGAGGCAAATCTTCTTCTGAATAGCCGCGTTGTCCTGTTCCTTTAATCCATGGAACGTGCGCATAACTGTACAATGCAATGCGTTCAGGTTTTAGTTCAAGTGTTAAATCAATCGTTTTTTCGAAAATTTCTAAATTCTGTTTTGGTAAACCATAAACTAAATCGTGATTGATTGACGTATAACCAATATTTGCAGAAAGTTCATGAACCGTTTTTACTAATTCAAAAGATTGAACTCTATGAATCGCTTTTTGAACGTCAGCATCGTAATCTTGAATCCCAAAACTCACTCTTCTAAATCCAAATCGATACAATTCTCTTAGATGTTCTTCTGATGTTGAACCTGGATGTGCTTCAAAACTCAATTCGCACGCTTCAGGAGAAACAGTTGTTTTTTCGAAAATCCCTTCTAAAAGTCTAATAAGTTCAGAGGGTTTAAAGAAAGTTGGAGTACCACCACCGAAATGTAATTCTTTGATTGTGGGTTCAAAACCGAATGTGTTTTTATATAAATCCCACTCTTTTAGCAAGGTGTCGATGTACGGTTCTTCAACTTGATGGTTTTTAGTAATGCGTTTATGGCAACCGCAAAAAGTGCATAATTGTTCGCAAAAAGGTAAGTGTATATAGAGGCTTAACTCTTTGTGATCAAAGTCTTTAATGAATGTTTGAATGGTATTACTCCATTCGTTCTCGTTTAACGGATTGTTTTTCCAAAACGGTACCGTTGGGTAGGAGGTATATCTAGGTCCTGGAATGTTATATTTTTTAACTAATTCGGGGTCATTCATGGTGCAAAAGTAAAGGCTAAAAAGTGTTGAAAAAATGATGTTAATCACTTTTTAAAAATTCGCTAAAAAGCTTAAATTTGTAAGGAATAACGAAAACAAATGCTGGATAAATCACACAAACATGTAACGTGCTCAACTTGCTTGTCGCGTTCTAATTCGCTATTAGGAGGACTTTGTACAGATGAGGTTTCTAATTTAGAAAATCATAGGAGTTGTAACCTATTCAAAAAAAATCAATCTTTATTTTTGGAGGGTTCTTTTCCACGTGGCGTTTTTTGTATTAACCAAGGTAAAGTAAAGGTTTTCAAAAGAGGTGATGAAGGAAAAGAACAAATCATTCACATCGCAAAAGAGGGAGAAATCGTTGGTTTCCGTGCGATGTTTAGCGAAGAAGTTTACAATGTTGCAGCAGAAACTTTAGAGGAAAGTAACATTTGCTACATTGCGAAAGATGATTTTTTGAATATGATTGATACAAATGCAGCTTTGCGCAATGGAATCATGAAAGAATTGTCAAAAGAATTAGCCGATAGAGCGTCTTTTATTACAAATATGGCTCAAAAATCGGTGCGTGAACGTTTGGCTTTTGCACTTATTCTGTTAGAAAAGATTTATGAGCCTGAGCCAATTAATCTTTCACGAGAAGACATGGCTAATTTCGTTGGAACAGCCACAGAGACTTTGATACGATTGTTAAAAGACTTCAAAGAAGAAGGTTTAATTGAAGTTCATACACGTAAAATGACGGTTACAAATGCAAAAAAATTAATCGATATCGCTGGAAAGTAATTTCTAGTTTGCGAGTTGATTTTCTTCAATTCTTACGATTAATTTTTCAAGCTGACTATTCTCAATAATTGTAACAAATGAACGGTGAATAGTAATTTTTCTATTTTTCAAGAAGCTTATTTTCTCAAATCCAACATCGTTTTTGGATAATCCGTTATGATTCCATCGACACCTCTTTTAATTAACTTTTTACACTTTTTGGAATCGTTAACGGTCCAAGTAAATACAGAAATTTTCTTGTCATGAAGGAATTTGATAGAAGCTTTTGAAACCGTTGGATAAAACATTCCTAAAGCGTAAGGTTCGAATGTTAATTCGCTTAATAATTTCTCTGCTGATTTTGGTAAATAAGTCAAATAAACCATTTTGTTTTTGACATTTCGTTTGTGTAATTCCTCCAAAATTGCTAGATCAAAACACATAAAAATTAAGTTTTCTTGTTTGAAATTAACTGTTTCTTCTAAAATCAAATCCACAAATTCTTTTGGGTTGGGTTGTGAAATGCCATATTCTTCAGGTTCAGATTTTATCTCAAATAACAAAATTCGATTTCCTAAAGGAACTTCATTCATAAATGTTGACAGCAAAGGTTTTGTCGCGGCAATCTTTGCTTGTTCAGGAAATTTCGAGTTGCCTTTTGAACCACAATCAAACTGATCAATTTCAGCTTGCGACATTTTATAAATGTTGTAGGTTTTTTCGTTTTCGATTTCTTTCTTGCCCGGCGCCCAACAAAATTCTTTTTGAAAATAAGGTTCATGGGAAATCACCAATTG
>RFNX01000186.1 GCA_009926905.1 Flavobacteriales bacterium | reverse complement strand
GTGCTTTGGTAAATGAGTTCGCCCCAACGGTCAAAACTTGAACTTGGAATTTCTTGATGGCTGCTGGATCTGAAAAAACAACGTACCAAATTTCGTTCGTTCCATTTCCGTCGGGAATAAAGGTATTCGGCACATAATAAACAGGTACATTGTCGTAACGAATCAATTGATAAGCAGTATCGGGACAATTCTCACTTGAAATGGCAATCAATGTAATCATGAAAGTATCTTGCAAACTCGACGGATATTGGTAATTTCCAGGCTCAAAATAGTAGAAATCAATTGGTGAATCGCCCATATTCCAAATGTAAAATTCAGCGCCAACACTTTGATTCGTGATGTTTGTAATGTCACCTCCTTGGAACAATAACGTTGGGTCAGCATTGATTCCGGCCGTTGGACTTTGATAAACCGTAATCAAATTATCATACGTCACCGAATTGGTACAGCCGTTTACATCGCTTGCTGTTAAAGTAACATCGTAAATGCCACCATCTTGGTAACTATTGAAAACGCTATCACACTGCGTGAATACATTTCCATCGCCAAATTGCCACATACAAGCATTGTTGGTTTCAGAAGTATTCGTGAAATGCACCACCAACGGACTGCATCCAACCAATACATCGACATCAAAAGAAACACCTAAAAGTGGCGGTTCGGTTAAGGTACAAGGCATTAAGAAAGTACAGCCGTGCGCATCCGTAATGGTGACATCGTAATTTCCACGTGCTAAAGAATCGTTGGTTTGGTTAAAATCTACATTCGACCATGAATAGGTATATGGCGCTGTTCCTCCACTTGGATTGGCAATCAATTTTCCATCTGAATAGCCAAAACACAAGGGTTGGATGGCGTTGTAGGTTGCAGATAAAGGCGCTACTGGCTGTCCCACGTTAATATTTTCAAAATAACTGCATTGATTTGAGTCTATTACAGTAAATGTGTAAACTCCAATTGGCAACGAATCGATGTAAAGCGTTGAATCTCCTGTATTCCAAACGTAATTGTAAGGCGAAGTTCCTCCTGTGATGTTTGCTGTAACTGTTGCTGTAGAATCTCCAAAACACAAAACATCTTGCACCACAAATTGAATGTCAATTGGAGCCAAAGGTTGCGTTAAAGTAACTTGAAGTGAGTCCTTGCAGTTATTGGCATCTTTCACAATCACTTTATAAGTGCCAAAAGGAATGTTCGTTAAATCTTGCGATGTTGCAAATCCAGCATTCCAATTGTAGGTGTAGTTTACTGTTCCACCTGTTACTTCTAAATCAATTGAACCAGTTGAAGCTCCAAAACAAAGAATATCGACATGCGTTTCAGTTAATGCAATCGGTGCTTCAGGTTGCGTAACAGTTGTTGAAATACTATCAATACAACCTTGATTATCAGTAACTATGACATAGTAATCACCTAAAATCAATCCAGAAATGTCTTGAAAAGTGGAAGTATTACTCCAATTGTAAGTATAAGGTGAAGTTCCGCCTGTTGCAGTCAAATTAATAGCTCCCGAAGCATTACCAAAGCAATCAACATTGGTTTGCGTCAATGAAAGTGTCAATGCCTGCTGGGGTTGCGAAATCGTAAAACTAAAATTCTCTTGACAATTATTGGAATCGCTTACTTGAACGTTATAAGTTCCAACTATTAGTGAATCAACATCTTGCGTTGTGTCTAAATTATTCCATAAATAAGAATAGGGAGCAACACCACCGTTTGCACTTACATCTAATCTTCCTGTATTTCCTCCAAAACAACTGACATTTGTAATTACAGCCGTTGCCAATATTTGAGTTGGAGAATTGATGTTTGTATTATTATTGACAGAACAATTATGCGCATCAATAACAGTCAGAATATAATTACCATTACCAAGAGAATCAATATCTTCAGTGGTTGCAGCGTCTGACCATAAATAAGTATAAGGTGCTGTTCCACCCGTGGCTGTTGCATCAATACTTCCTAAACTATAACCAATACAAAGATTATCAGTTGATAAAAGTGAAATATTCAACGAAGTGTCTGGTTGATTGACAATTGTTGTTGCTGTAATTTCACATTGATTTCCATCTTTAACCAACACGCTGTAATTCCCTGCTGGCAAATTATTGACGGTATTCGAAGTTTGCCCAGAATTCCATAAATACGTATAATTTCCAACGCCACCTTGAGTAAACACAGAAACGCTTCCTGTCAGGTCACTGTAACACAAAACATCCAATGAATCAGCCGAAGCAAATAAAGCAGTTGGTTCGGTTACAGTAACTGAAATAGTTGCTGTACAGTAATTGGCATCGATAACCACTACCGAATAGTTTCCAGCGTGTAAATGTGAAGCTATTGCTGTGGTCGCTCCATTGTTCCATAAATAGGAATAGGGAGAAGTTCCTCCAGCAGCGACTACGGTTGCTGTTCCAGTTGAATCGCCATGGCAAATAACGGGTGAAAAAGTATTAGAGAGCGTTAATGCAGTAGCAGGTTGAGTTACAACAATCGAAAATATTGCAGAACAATTTTTCAAATCTTTAACTGTGACAGTATATGTTCCTGCCGATAGATTGTACAATTCAGCTGTGCTTTCTCCTGTATTCCAAAGAAAAGTGTAGTTTGAGTTTCCACCACTTGGTACAATTCTGATTTCACCATCTGAACCGTTACGGCAACTGACATTTGTGACAAATTGAGTAATTGTTATCGGGGCTGAAGGATGATCTACAAAAACACTTAACGAATCCACGCACTGATTAACATCTCTAACAGTTAGCGTATAAACTCCTGTAGCTAAATTGTTTAAATCTTGTGTGGTTGCTCCTGTATTCCAACTGTAGGTATAAGGCGCAATTCCGCCAGCAGGCGTCATATTCAGCGCACCATCATTTCCTCCAAAGCAACGCACATCGGTAACAGCTTGACCAATCACAATATCCAAAGGTTGATAAATGATTGTGTCGTAAGTGGAAACACAATTGTTGGAATCAATAACAATTAAGCCGTAAAATCCCGTCGTCAAACCGCTTATATCTTCTGTTGTTGCTCCATTTGACCAAGAAAAAGTATATGGCAAAGTTCCGCCTGTTGTAGTTATTGCGATTGCTCCATTTGTTTCTCCATAACACAACACATCCGATTTGGCACCCAATGCAAGCAATGGTCCTTGAGGTTCGGTTATGGTTGCTGAAATAAACGATTGACAAGAATTCCCATCGGTCACCGTAACAAAGTAATTTCCATAAGGAAGGTTGTTTAAATCCTGAGAAATAGCATTGTTACTCCAATCGTAAGAATAATTCAAAGCCCCTCCTGTGACGTTCAAATCAATATTTCCATTGTTTAATCCGTAGCAAGTTACATTTTGATGTGTTTCTGAAAGCACCATCGTATTGGATGGATCCAAAATGGTTACATCAATTGAAGCCAAACAATTATTTTCATCAGTAATATTAGCAGTATAAGTTCCAGCAACCAATTGTGAAACATCTTCTGTTGATGCATTATTGTTCCAACTAATAGTATAATTTCCAGTTCCGCCTGAAATTGTCAAGTCAATAGTTCCTTGTTGGGCTCCAACACACAAGGCATCTGTATGTGTTTCTGTAACTTGAAGTGCTACTTGTGGTTGCGTAACATTTACGGTGGAGGTTAATTGACAATTTTGAGAATCAGTAGCAGTAATAACATACGTTCCAGCAGGAATATTAGAAATGTCTTCTGTGGTTGCACCATTAGACCAAGAATATATGTAAGGTGCTGTTCCTCCGAGAACTGTTGCATCAATATCGCCTGTAGAATTTCCAAAACACAAAACATTAGTTGTAGTAAAGATAACTCCTGCAGCACTGGGTTGAGAAAGTGTATCATTGATTGAAAAAGTACAGCCGTTTAAGTCAGTGATCAAAACATTATATACTCCTGCGCTTACATTGCTAATATCTTCTGTGATATAACCATTCGTCCAGGAATACGAAAAAGGAACAGTTCCTCCTTGAACGCTTAGGTTTATACTACCATTCGCTGCACCAAAACAAGATGGTAAAATCTTTGTGGTACTTGCAGTTAATGGAGCTAGAGGTTGGTAATGATGGCATTATTCGTTGCTGTACAATTCTTTGCATCTTTAATAGTGACAGAATAGCTTCCTGGCAATAAATTACTTACATCTTCTGTTGTAGTATTTGTTGACCAAAGAAAAGTGTAAGGCGCAGTTCCACCGAAAGGAGAAAGATTAATACTTCCATTTGAATTTCCAAAACAAGCCACATTGGTTGCAATCAAAGCAGAACTTAAAGGCGCAAGCGGTTCCGTAATCGTTGCAGTGAGCAATTGAGTACATTGATTATTATCCGTCACAACAACAGAATATGTTCCGGCAATTATCCCTGTCAAATCTTGAGTTGTTGCATTATTAGACCACAAATAGGAATAATTCGGAGAGCCTCCAGAAACATTCAAATTAATAGAGCCCGTCGCATCAGCAAAGCAATTGACATTAATTGAAGTCTGAGTCAAAGCCAAAGCTACCGAAGGTTGAGTGATTGTTATTGTTTTGTTCTTCGTACAATTATTCAAATCTTTGACTGTCACAGTATAGGTTCCTGCAACCAAATTTGATAAATCTTCAGTTGTTGCACCATTAGACCACGTGTAAATATAACCTGATGTTCCTCCAAAAGCACTTAAGTTAATTGAACCTGTATTTTGTCCAAAACAGCCAATGTTTAGATGTGTATCTGTCAATGTAATAATTGTTGGTTGGGTTAAAGTAACACTAGCTGTTTTAACACATCCTTTTGCATCGGTTATGGTAGCAATATAAGTTCCTGGAGCTAAACCGGATGTTGCTGCTGTTGTAGCGCCATTCGACCAAGAAATGGAATATGGCGCTGTTCCTCCACTGTAAGTAACTAAAGCAGTACCATCAGCAGCCGAAAAACATGAAATATTTTTGCCGTTATAATCTGAAGTAACATTTGCAGTAGCGGTTAAAACTGTAGGTTGTGTAATGGTATAACTTGCTGTTGAAGTACATGTTCTAATATCAGTTACAGTAACAGAATAAGTATTCGGTGAAAGGTTTGAAATGGTTGTTGAAGTTGAATTATTCGACCATAAATAGGTAAAAGGTGAACTTCCTGAAGCACTAATTTGAATGGAACCATTGCTGGCATTAAAACATGAAACATTTGTCAGATTTACCAAATTGATAACCGGAGGCGAATTCACTGTAATTACTTTTGAAGCAGTCAACGAACAACCCAAACTTGGAACACTAATCGTTACAGTATATGTTCCAGAATTAGCAGTTGTAACATTTGGAATACTCACCGATGTGCCTGTTGCAGTGAAATTACTTGGTCCATTCCATGTGTAAACTGCTGAAATGGAGCTATTTGTAGAAAGACTCAATTGCTGTCCAACACAAACGTTATTTGAATTGATAATGACAGGAGGGCAACTTGCGACATTTATCGATAATTCATTACTAGCAGTTAATGGACATCCGTTGCTATTATAATTATCTGAAATCCCTCCATTATTGTATTCATTTCCGGAGATATTTCCAGTTCCATAAATGTAGGCTGAGTTGGAAATCGTCGGGTCACACTGAAACGCCACACAATCGTTGAGAATGGTAACTTTAAATTTTAAAACTGTGCTGTCGGCTCCTGTTGAAGAAGCTTGCATCAGGCCTCCTGAACTACTATTTGCCCCCGTTCCTACTCTAGCGCGTATGACTTTTGAGCTGGAAATATATTCCGCTTGATCATCGTTGGAAGCATCGGTTTTTGCACCAGAATTTGGTCCATAAGAAATTGAAATCGAGCCTGGCATATAAGCAGTACGAATATCCAACGTATCAACCATAAATGTATTAATTGATAAATCGGAACCAATATTTTTACCAACGACCGTGTATTCCAAAATATCACCCGGTTGAACTTGTCCACCGTTTATATCTTTAATTCGTACATCAGCACGCAAATCGGGCTCAAAAATGTCAATAGCAGAAGTCAAAACGCGTGCTAAAATATTTTCAGAAGAAGTTGTTACGCGAATCGTGGCCGAGCCGACATTATTTCCAATGTAATTTAACGATGTATTATTTGGAATGAAAACATTGGCATCCAACGCAAGTGAATTGTCATAATTCGGATTGCGAAATGGAGTTAAAACCGCATCGTAAGAAATGGCAGAATTGAAAAAATCGTCCACAGGATGAAGAGCATCGGAAATATTGATAAAACTTCCAGAACCATTGAATTGCAATTGATCTCCGGTGGAGCCTCTGTCCCCCTCATAAGAAATAACTCCCAATTCAAAACTTACGGGACCTGAAGGTGGTGTTAAAAATCCGGAGATTGGAATGTCTAATGAATTTCCTGCATTTACATTTGCAAAACCATCAAAAACAGTCAGGTTACGCATCGTTTGAAACACGTTTTTATAAACTACAACTATCGACCAATTTCCCCAAAGATTAGAACCACCCGTTTGCGTTACTACATCGGCAACAGTATAGCGACCTTTTGCTCCTCCAGCTTGAACGATAGAAGTTATGTTTTTAAAACAGAAATAACTCGGATGGGTTGAAAGTGAAGGTACATCTAATAATTCGTCAGCAACCAACGCTTGATAAGTGCCGTTGTTTAATTTGATTTTTACTCGATTTCTTGTCGAATAATTGGTTGTAGCGTTGGTGATTCTACCTGCCCAATACAATCCTGCCCAGAGTACTTCACTGCAATTCGCTAAGTTCAAACTGTCACTTGACGACATAAACGTACTGGAACTACCATCAATATCAAGGTACTCCATAGTGAAATTTCCGTTTTGAGAAGCACCGTTTGGCGGATCTTCAGCTTTTGCGGATGTGCAGGCCGAACCAGAATTACAAGTAACCGAAACGTTGGATAAGATGCGAATACTACCTTTTTGATTGACGGTATAACGCGCGTTGAAAGGAGCTATTAGTTGAGAATAGCTGAAAAAAGAAATAAAAAAAACTAATAAAGTCGCTAAGTACCTCAACGCAACTAATATTTAGGTTAAAAATAGTTTATCACACCCATTACGGATTTAAAAGACGTTAGTTGCCATTTTTGGTAATAAATTGCTGAAAAAGCTATTTAACTGAAGTCTTTCTAAAACCTTGAGTGAATATAGAATATGATTCCTTCCCAATACCTACGATTGAAACAACGTTTAATGGAAATTCTAATAATACATGGCAAAAACTTAAAAAGAATAAGTAAGTTAACCCCATTGAGTAATCGTAAGCATATAACCCACAGGCGGTTAACCAAAGAACAATGACTGCAATGAATCGTGTTTTTGGAATCGCATGCCAACGAATGACTTCTGTTTTACTGAACCAATTCAAATAGTGATACAAATATGCAAATGCAATGATTCGCATCAACATAATTCCAATTCCCGATTCGAAAATGATTGGCAATGAAGCTTTTGAATCGATAGCTTTTTCACCCGTAACATAATATAAA
This sequence comes from Flavobacteriales bacterium, assembly GCA_009926905.1. Classification (GTDB taxonomy): domain Bacteria; phylum Bacteroidota; class Bacteroidia; order Flavobacteriales_D; family Crocinitomicaceae; genus UBA952. The sequence goes on along the minus strand of RFNX01000186.1, from coordinate 767 downwards.
TCACGCCCTAAAGAATCGGTCATCGTCGGTAATTTTGTCAAGTCAAACTCTTTCATCAAACTCACGTTCAAGTCCCAAAATCCATCGCCTCCAGCATAATAGGCGTCTCTTCCATATTGCGTTATTGGCACAACCGTTGTATCTTGTAGAAAATTCCAAAGAATTACGGGCGCTAAAGCAAAAACAACAACTGAAATTAATCCTGAAACATTGCGCGATTTCAAAGAACCGTAAAGCATGAATAATCCTGTGAAAATATACACATGAATTAATGTTGGAACCAAGGAAGTTACTGTAAAAGTTGCAGTTGAATTTTTAAATATTACTTCGCCATTTTGAGTTGTAAAATTCGGTGCAAACCAACGATCAACAAAAGCAAAAAGCAACAAAATAGCAACTATTTTCACCCAAATATTTTCCACCAAAGCAAACAAGATACTTCCAAACAAAGCCAATGAAAGCATTTTTCCATATAAATTCAAATCGCTATACATGGTTGTAAAACTCTGATGGAAGCCGTATTTACTCGCAAAATAATCATACGTAATAACAAGTCCAACAACCAAAAGGAAAACAAAATCATATTTGCCTTTTGAAAAATAATTTCTATCGTGCAACCAACTAATTTCTGTCAAATAATGCAATGGTCCTAAAAAAGCATAAGCAAATAAAAAAGTTTCGAACGGCATGATAAAAGCGGCCATGATGCTCAATAACATTAAACCTATGTTGATGTAATTGATTTTGTTTTCGCGTAGTGTATCCAA
>RFNX01000275.1 GCA_009926905.1 Flavobacteriales bacterium | reverse complement strand
ACTACTGTTAAAAAATTGGTTGTTAGAAAATAGTATTATACCATTAAGATATCATATTAATTGTATTTTTTTGTACCTGATTCTATTTATTTCTTTTATGGCAAAATCTCAAAACTTGGTGTATAATCCAAGTTTTGAGTTGTATAGTAATTGCCCTGATGGTCCAGGTAAATTATGGTATGCATCTGGTTGTTCTTCTCCTCCACAAAATGATGCAGAGTATTTTAATTTATGTTCTACAACACCTTTATTTTCAGTACCATATCAAGGTGGTTTTAATTATCAAGAAGCACATGAAGGAAAAGGTTTTGTTGGATGTTTTATGAAAAATGGTTTAAGCTCGTATAGAGAATATGTTCAAATGAAGTTGATATCTCATCTTATTTCAGATAGTTATTATCATGTTGTTTTCTGGACAAATCGAGCAAGTGGTTCTTTTGGTGGGAAATACGCAGTAAATAATATAGAATTAGCTTTTAAAAGTTCATTTTCAGACACAACAATTGAAGGGTGGGGAGGAACAATAGAAAGCTTAATTCCAAAAATTGGAAAATTTGGAAATCCAATTATAACTGATACATTAAATTGGGTGAAAATCAATGGTATTTACAAAGCAAATGGTTCTGAAAACTTTATTGTGTTAGGTAACTTTTTAGATAATTCAGAAACAGATACTTTAAATATGGAGGATGATTCTTATCCTTCAGCTTACTATTTCTTCGACGACGTTTCCGTTGAAGAAATCGCCGTTCCTTTTTGGAGTTACAATGATACACTTGTAAACTACGGAGACAGTGTTTTAATTGGTCCTGCGCTTACAGGTTTGGATATTGATTGGTACACGGATAATATGGAGTTCATTTCCAATGGTCCTGGTATTTATGTTTCGCCTGCAACGAGTAGAAATTACATCGCCAAAGAAACTTTCAACGGGGTAGAAACGGAGCACAATGTTTACGTTACCGTTATTGGAGGTGTAGGTTTGGCAGAAAATACTTTGCAAAAAATAGAAGTTTATCCAAACCCAAGCAAAGGTGATTTTTCCATTTCAGGTATCAAAAATGAAAGTCCTCTCCACCTCGAAGTCCGTGATGTACATGGTAAACTCGTTTTTGAAAATCAAAATGTATCAAAAGAAGTGAATAGCTTTCATTTGAGTGTGGAAGATGGGATATATTTTGTGAATGTAACTGATTTGGAGACTAAGGAGGTTTTGGTGAAGAAGTTGGTAGTAAACAAATAATTGCGAATTAAAAATTGCGAATTGCGAACGTAGTAATTGCGAATTTTTAATTGCGAATTGCGAACGAGTTTTTGGAAGCGCTCTGCGCAATCTATTTCTTTAGCAAAATTATCAATTTCTGAGGCTCGAGACTGAGGCTCGAGGACTGAGGCTCTCGAAGTCCGAAGTCTGAATTTCGAATATAAAATGACTCAATTAAACTTTCCTCAAAATCAATTTGAAATAAGGTTCTGAAGTTTTAAATTTTTTGTAAATTAGATTTATAATGAGAAAAGAGACGAAAATTGCTTTAGATTTTTTTATTGATAAATTGACAAACTCAATTGAAAATGTTATTACTGGTGATAGTTTTCAAACAGAAGTATCATTATTGAATAGCAAGGATGATTTGAAGATAATAAAGCGATTAAAAGGTTGGCACTTTGATTGGATTAAAGAATTGCAAATCCCATCTAGGGAGGTTTATAAATTGACAATTGTTAATAACAACACCATTGTTCAAGGTTTAATTAGTTTAGAAGTGCAAGAAAATTTTGTCGTTATGCATTTAATAGAAAATGCTCCTTTTAACAAAGGTAAAAACAAAGTTTATCTAGGTGTAGCAGGAAATATGGTTGCTTTTGCTTGTAGGCTTTCTTTCCAACGTGGTGGTGAAGGTTATGTTTTATTTTTGGCAAAATCAAAACTTTTAAAACATTACGAAATCAATCTTGGCGCAATTCATATTGGCAATTACAAAATGATAATCAACACAAAGGCTGCCCTATTATTGACAAATAAATATTTTAAATAAAAAATATGACAACTAAAAACACAACGAATGACTTTGAACTAGAAATAGATTCAAGAGAATTAACTTCAGTAGAATTGTTAGAAATAAAAGATTTTATTCGAAGAGACAAGGAGAAAAATTCCACAAATGCAAATGTTCTCAAACCTTTCAAAAATCGGAAATTAAGTAAATCTTCTAAAGTTTAATTTTCTGTCCAATCTGACTTCTTCGAGTTGCCTTATTTTGAGCAAGCGATTTTTATCCATCGAGGACAAACAAAATAACAAATGGTCAATTACTTTTTGCCACCGCGAGTTAGTTTTTAACTAAAAAAACCGCGTTAGGGATTGCAGAGGAACTCATTTTTGAGGCACGAAAAAATAGTGGAACGAAAAGCCCGACCGTGACAAATTGAGGAGGAACGACGAAATATAGTCAGGGGAACGCCCTTAATTTAATGTAGAATGTAAAATTTAGAATGTAGAATGAGAATGAAAAATGTTTAATGTTTAATGTTTAATTTTTAATTTTTAATTATCTATAAATCAAACATTTAAAAATAAAGTTTCCTTCCTGCGGTTCGGAATGACTCTGTGATGATACGTTTGCGAAAACACTTCGCGTTTTCGTTATAATTCTAATTAAACGGTATTTAAAATAAAGAAGCTTTCGATTAAAATCGATTATCCAACATCAAACATCAAGAATCAAACATCCATTTCTTCAACGTTTTCTCCTTTGTTCTTTTTGCTTCCTTCATACGTAACAAACGAACGGAAACTGCATTCCAAATCGCCATTGAAAACTTTGTGTTTTTTGGATGGTTTCAAGCCAATTGATTTCAAACCTTCTTCGCTCGATGTGATAATCCACGCTTCGCAATTTGTCATTTCGTGTTTCAACCAATTGCCAATTCCGTCGTACAATTCTGCCACATTTGCTTCCAAACGCTCGCCATACGGTGGATTTGTCACGATAAACACTTTCTCATCGTCTGGACGTTTCACTTCTTCGAAAGGCAACACACTCGTTTGAATGAATCGACCAAAGCTCATTGAACGCAAATTTCTGCGCGTTTTAGTAACCATTTCGTCTGACAAATCTGAACCAATGATTTTACAAGGTAAACTTCTTACATTGCGTAAAGCTCCATCGTAAATTTCATCCCACAATTTTTGGTCAAAATCTTTCAAGTTCTTGAACGCATAATGCTGACGTTCGATGTTTGAAGGAATTCCCGACGCTAAAAATGCTGCTTCCATCAACAAAGTTCCCGAACCACAAAACGGGTCCATGAATGTTGTTTTTCTGTCCCAGCCTGACATGCGAATCAATCCTGCTGCAACGACTTCGTTCAAAGGTGCTTCACCGATTGCCTCGCGGTAGCCACGTTGAAACAAAGGAACACCACTCGTATTGATAGAAATTGTCACTTCTTTTTCTTTGATGTACAAGTCAAAAACTACGTGAGGTCGTTTCAATTCTACATCGGGACGCTCGTTGTATTTATCTCTAAATGTATCAACAATTGCATCTTTCACTACCAAAAATGGATGATGCGAATTGGTAAATAACGAAGAGAAAACGGCACCTTTCACAGCGAATGTTTTCTTTACATCAAAGATATTTGTCCAGCCAATTTTTGAAGAGCGTTTGTATAAATCTTCTTCAGATTGAATGAAAAAATGATCGATTTCAACTAAAATGGAATTGGCACAACGCACGTGTAGGTTCAAATAATACACATCTTTCCAAGTTCCAACAATGCGAATTGCTCGGTTTAAAATTTCCACTTCAGGATAACCCAATTCATTCAATTCGTCTTTTAACGTCTCTTCAAATCCAAACACACATTTTAACGTGATGAAATACTCGTCGTCCTTTAGTTCAATTTCTTTTTTCATTTTTTCAATCTTTAATGTTTCTGCCTTCGTTTCACAGAAAATTATATCAACATTAGCATGGTTTTAACACTTTCGAATTTTCAATTCAGAGATAAACGGCTAACTTTGTGCAAAAGAACGAATTTGAAAAGTTTTTCTACGCTATTTCTTATAATATTTTCAGTATTTCCCCTTATTTCTCGTGCACAACAGCGCGTTGGATTGGTATTGAGCGGTGGTGGTGCCACAGGTGTCGCACACATCGGTGTTATCAAAGCTTTGGAAGAGCGTGGCATTCCCATTGATTACATTGCAGGAACATCAGCAGGCTCTTTGGTTGGAAGCTTGTATGCGTGTGGTTTTTCGCCTGAAGAAATGGAACAATACGTGCTTAGTGAACAATTCCAATTGATGACCACAGGACAAGTGGATGCTGACAAACGATTTCTGTTTCGAGAAGGAGAAACGAATGCAAGTTTGGTGAATTTTTCGTTTGCAAAAGACAGTATTTTAAGAAAATCAATTCCGCTAAACCTCATCACGCCTTCGTATTTAGATTTTGAAATGATGCGCATAATGGGAGCTACAAGTGCCGCTTTTGGTGGGGATTTCAATAAATTATTTGTTCCCTATCGCTGTGTGGCTGCGGATATAGTGAACAAGAAAAGTGTTGTTTTTTCCAAAGGTCCTTTGAACGAAGCGGTGCGTGCATCGATGACTTATCCGATGTATGTGAATCCAATTAAAGTGAACAATGTTGTGTTATTCGACGGTGGTCTGTACAACAATTTTCCAATCGATATTATGTACACCGATTTTCATCCCGATTACTTGATTGGAAGCAACGTTTCTGGTAATCCAAAAGCAATTGATGAGCGTGATTTTTTTGGTTTAGTAAGTACAATGTTAGTAACTCCAACGAATTACAGTTTACCATGTTCAGAAGGAATCATGATTGAGCCTAAAACGAATGTTGGTACTTTTGAATTTAATAAGGTGCAAGAAGCAATTGACGATGGTTACAACGCAACGATTAAGTATTTGGATTCCATTGATGTATATGTTGAACGTAAAATTACTAAGGAAGAATTAGCTGTAAAACGCGCACAATTTAAAGCTTCCATTCCTGCGATTCGTGTTTCTTCGATCACCAATTTCAACGACAAATCGAAAGACATTAAATACGTTCGTGAATCGATGATTCGTGATAAACAAGGCGAAATATTGGATTTAGACAAATTGACAAAACGCTTTTTTAGATTGTACGCGACTTCGCAAATTGATTACATGTTTCCGACAATCATATTGAAAAAAGACACGACTTACAACCTGAACTTAAATGTTTCAAAAGCGAAAGTTTTTAAAGTTGACATCGGTGGACATTTTTCTTCGCGCTCCATAAACACAGGATATTTAGGTTTGACTTATCGCAACATTGGTGCATTGGCATACTCGCTTCATGCAGAATCGTATTTTGGTAAATTTTATGGCTCTGTGAAAACGGATTTCAATATAGAAGTACCGACTGTTTTTCCTGTTTCGGTTTCAGGTTACTTCACAATGAATCGTTGGGATTATTTCCGAAGTTTTGCAACATTTTTTGAAGATGTGAAACCTTCTTTCTTGATTCAAAACGAAGTTTATGGAGGAATGAAATTAAAATTACCAATTGGTAATAATTCAAAAACGAGTATTGATTATCGTTATTTCTACCTCGACGATGAATATTACCAAACTTCCATTTTTACAAATAAAGACACAACAGACAAAACTATTTTTTACGGTTCAGCAGTCACTTGGGAATTCACTCAAAATTCATTGAACAAAAAGCAATTCGCAAACAAAGGACATTTCTTTCAAGTGAAAGCGAAATATGTAAATGGAACTGAAAACACAACACCTGGTTCAACTTCAGTTATAAAAGATACCGTAACAAAAAACCACGATTGGATCAGTTTGCAAGCTGAATTTCAATCGTTTATCATCAATAAAAAACATTTTCACTTAGGTATTCACGGAAAAGCAATGATGAACAGCCAATCAGTATTTGCTAATTATACAGCCAGTTTATTGTCCATGCCATCTTTCAGTTTACTTCCTGATGCTGAAACTTTTTTCTTACCTGAATACCGATCGTCTCAATTCGTTGGTGTTGGAGCAAATGTTGTTTTTTCATTTAAGAAAAGTATTGATTTGCGTTTTGACGGTTACATTTATCAACCAATTATTCAGTTGCAAAAAAACACTGACGGAACCATCCAATTCAGCAAAAATTACCAAAATTTCACTTTGTTGGCGGCCACTTCTTTTATTTATCATTCGCCTCTTGGTCCAATTCGAGCAACACTTAATTACTTCCCAAAGCAAGCGAAACCTCTTTCGTTTCAAATTAGTTTTGGATACGTCTTGTTCAATGAAAGAGCGGTGAGGTAAAACACAAAGTGAAATTCTAATTTTACCGCTTTTTAAAAGATAGATTTACATTGCTTCGATTCATTTTTTAAATTTGCTTAAATTTATTGCATGGAAAAAATTATTTGTGGTATTCAACAAATGGGAATTGGTGTTCCAAACGTTCAAGAAATATGGATTTGGTACCGTAAACAATTTGGGGTAGATGTTCGAATTTTTGAGGAAGCTGCAGCGGCTCCACTCATGATAAATTATACAGGAGGTGCAGTTCACAAACGAACTGCCACATTAGCTTTAAGCATGAATGGTGGTGGTGGTTTTGAGATTTGGCAGTTCACAAGTCGCAATACAGAAAAATCAACTTTCAAAATACAATTAGGAGATTACGGAATGTTTGCTTGTAAAATAAAATCAAGAAACGTTCAGAAATCCTACGATTACATGAAGCAAAATGGCGCGAAATTACTGAATGCTCCAAGTAAAAATCCTGCTGGGGAATTGTCTTATTTCGTTGAAGATCCAAATGGAAATTTGTTTCAAGTAATGGAAGGAAAAGGTTGGTTTTCATCGACTGGTCATCCTTCTGAATGTGGTGGCGCAGCTGGAACCATCATAGGCGTTTCAGACATGGAAAAATCGTTGGTACTTTACAAAGATATTTTGGGCTACGACCGCATTGATTACGATGTTACTGATACATTCGACGACTTAAATGCAGTGAAAGGTGGAGCAGGGAAATTCAGAAGAATTCGTTTGTCTCACTCTAAAGAACGAATCGGTCCTTTCGCAAAATTGTTAGGTCCAACGGAAATTGAATTGGTACAAGCCATTGATAGAACTGATTGCAGAAAAATATTTGAAAATCGCTTCTGGGGAGATTGGGGATTCATTCATTTATGCTTCGATGTTCAAGGAATGGATTTACTAAAAAAAGAATGTGCTTCTAAAGGTTTTCCATTTACAGTTGACAGTTCAGATACATTTGACATGGGTGAAGCTGGTGGAAGATTTTCTTATATCGAAGATCCAGACGGAACATTGATTGAATTTGTGGAAACACACAAAGTTCCTGTGATGAAAAAAATTGGTTGGTACATCAATCTAAAAAACAGAAAACCGGGTAAATTTCTTCCAAAATGGATGTTACTAGCAATGGGATTAAATCGTGTGAAATAACTTATGAAAAGTTTTTACCTCTTCTTTTCAATTTTAATTTTAGTTTCTTGCACCAAGGAGGTTAAAATTGACATTCCGGGTTATCAACAACAATTGGTGGTTGAAGGAAGAATTGAGTCAGGAGGAAACCCAATTGTACTTTTGTCGCTCGCACAGAATATCTATTCGGAATCGTATATCGGTGATTATGTCAATTCTTTCGTATCTGACGCTTTTGTAAAAGTAGTTGTTGATGGCGATACGTTTGTGCTTGAAAGTAAACTCATTACTGATTTTCCAATAGAAATTCAAATACGGTTTGCTGAAATGTTGCGTTTAGAATTAGAAGACGCCCAAACTTTGCCAATTCACCTCTTTTCAACAATAAATCTTATTGGTGTTTCGGGTAAAACTTATGATTTATTGATTGAATATAAAGATAAAAAATACACTTCGACCACATTCCTTCCTTTCCCAACTCCTTTGCAACAACTTTCTTGGAAATTGGAACCTGAAACAGGTGAATATGGTTATGCGCATGCAAAATTAGCCGATCCACCTAATCAATACGACGCTTATCGATGGGAATCAAAACGAATCAATACTACAATAGAAGGCAACCCATTGGATTATACTTTCAGAAGGGGAAATGGCGGAGGTTCGCACTTCAGTGACAAATATTTCGACGGAATGACAATAGATTTGTCCTATGGAAATCCGCAAAAGAAGAAGGACAGCACCATAAACAATACTTACAAACGTCTTTTTCGTCAGGGAGACTCAGTAGTTGTCAAACTTTCAAAATTAGGAAAAGCTGGATTCGAATTTTACAAAGCAAAAGCATCGCAACTCGATAATTCAGGAAACCCGTTTGCAACTCCAATCAATCTTCCATCAAACATTAAAGGCGGAGGTCTAGGAATTTGGGTAGGCTACTCTCCAGTTTATGACACACTTTACTGCGTGGAATGATTCATAAGTCTTTTACATCCACTTTGCAGCGAAATGCTTGTAATTATCTCTTAATTCACTGAAATTCTTCTCGAAGTAAATCATAAAATCTTCTTCCTCAACATGTGCTTCCATTTTGCGGTGTTCAACAGCTACTGGATTTTTTTCAATCTCTTTTACAATTTTCGCTTCGTGTACTTTAATTGAATGCGCCAATTCATCGATGTTATTTCTTTGAACAATGAATTGATTTTGAAAACGTTCCACATCAACCAACACTTCTGGAGCATTATTTTTTGATGTAATTTCTTGCAAGCGTTCTTTTAAAATTTGAATTTCCTCTTTATAAAATTCCAATCTGCTCAACCAATCTTGGTGTTTCTCATGTTGGTCATAAATAAATTCTTTTTCCATGTCATAGTGATTTTAACTAAAAACAAAATTCAAAAAACACTTCACAATTAAATATGATTAAAATCAGTAAAGCGCATGATGTTCGTCAAGGAAATAAAATCCCTTCTTACTAGCCCCCACATTGCGTCATTTCTAATTATCCCATTCCTCGTTAAATCATAACCTAGTTAAATCATTCCCTAATAAAATCTCAATGTCCTAATATCGTTCCCTCATTACCTCATTAAATCATGTTCACTCGTTAAATCATTCCCTCATTTCTCATTCCCTTATAAAATCTCAATGTCCTAATATCGTTCCCTCATTACCTCGTTAAATCATTCCCTCTTAAAATCCTAATCCCGATAGCTATCGGGACCTAAAGTCCTAATGTCCGAAAATCTTAATGCCTTAAAGTCCCAATTCCTAAAACTCCTATTATCTTTGCAAAAAAAATAAAATGCCACAAAAACCAGTACGCGTAAGATTCGCACCATCACCGACAGGACCTTTACACATGGGTGGAGTTCGAACAGCTTTATATAATTATTTATTCGCTAAAAAGAACAATGGTACTTTCATCATTCGTGTGGAAGATACCGATCAAACACGTTTCGTCCCTGAAGCTCAGGATTATATCATGGACGCTATGAATTGGTGTGGCATTATGCCGACTGAAGGTCCAGGTTTGGGTGGTGATTTCGGCCCTTATGTACAATCCGAAAGAAAAGAAATGTACCGTCCTTATGCAGAGCAATTGGTAAATGACGACAAAGCATACTACGCATTCGACACAGCTGAAGAATTGGAAAAAATGCGTGAGCAAGCGAAACAAATGGGAATGCCGAACTGGCAATACAACAGCGTGACTCGTTCCTCTTTAAAAAATTCATTGACATTACCTCAGACTGAAGTAGAGCGATTATTGGCTGAAGGTACGCAATATGTCATTCGAATGAAAATGCCACGCAACAAAGACATTCGTTTTCACGATTTGATTCGCGGATGGGTGGTTGTAAATACCAATAACTTAGACGATAAGGTACTTTTCAAAAGTGACGGAATGCCGACTTATCACTTGGCGAACATTGTTGATGATTATTTAATGCAAATTTCCCATGTCATACGCGGAGAAGAATGGTTGCCATCAGCACCGTTGCATGTGATGTTGTACGAAGCATTTGGTTGGGATGCTCCAGAATTTGCGCATTTACCATTGTTGCTTCGTCCTGATGGAAACGGAAAATTATCAAAAAGAGACGGAGACCGTTTAGGATTCCCAGTTTTTCCAACAGATTGGACTACAGCTGAAGGAGAATTGTATTCAGGTTATCGCGAAAAAGGATATTTCAAAGGAGCTTTTATCAATATGTTAGCACTTTTGGGATGGAATCCAGGAACGACACAAGAGATTTTCAATTTAGATGAATTAGTTGAAGCTTTCTCTTTAGAGCGTGTTTCAAAAGCAGGTGCAAAATTTGACCCAGATAAAACAAAATGGTTCCAACAACAATATTTAAGAGCGCATTCAGATGATGAGTTGGCTACATTGTTAGCAAAACATACGGATAAATCGTATAGTCACGAAACATTGAAATCTGTTTGTCATTTGATGAAAGAACGTGCAACATTTGTTCAAGATATGTTAGTTGACGGTGCGTATTTATTCGAAAGACCTGCATCTTACGACAAAGAAACCATTAAGAAAAAATGGAAAACAGAAACGTTTGAATTGGTTCAAGATTGGTTGGAAGAAGTTAAATCGATAGCTACTTTCGATGCAACAACCATAGAAGTAACGTTCAAAGCATATTTGGAGAAAAAACAAGTTGGAATCGGTGCAGTTTTATTGCCTTTCCGCTTGAGTGTTACTGGTGTTGGTGCTGGACCTGGAATGTTTGATATTGCTGCATTTTTAGGTAAAGACGAAGTTGTGACGCGTATTGAAATTGGTTTAGAAGCTATTCAAGCAATTGTCAATGAAGCATAAAATCGAAGTCAACGGCATTAAGTTGTATGCTTTCCATGGCTGTTTGGAAGAAGAAGCGAGAATTGGTGGAAAATACGAAGTGGACGTTAGTATCACAACTGATTTTTCGGAAGCTGCATCAACTGATGATTTAAGTAAAACCGTTGATTATGTTGCTGTAAATTCAATTGTAGCTGAAGAAATGGCCATTCGTTCGAAATTAATAGAACATGTG
>RFNX01000417.1 GCA_009926905.1 Flavobacteriales bacterium | reverse complement strand
ATGGTCCACATCTTTTTCAGTAGCATAAGCGATTTCAGCTAATACTTCCTCTGTCGCAGGATTTACAGTCTTAAAATATTTTTTACCACTTGGTTCAACCCATTTTCCATCGATGAATAAACCATATTTTTTTTTGAGATGGATATGACCAGTACCTTCCGGTGAAGGAGCATATTCCCATTTTTTTTGATTGTTATCTTCCATAATTAGTCAATCGAAAAGTAATCAGGAGATTGATAAACCCCTGTTTCTGTTTTTAAAATTTGCAACAAAACATCATTTGCTAAACTACTTGCTCCAAATCGGAACCATTCATTAGTAAGCCAAGCATCACCTAAGATTTCTTTGACCATCACTAAATTATGTAAAGCCAATTTCGATGTTGAAATTCCACCTGCTGGCTTCATTCCGATCATAATTCCAGTCGCGTCAAAATAGTCTCGGATAGCCATCAACATCGTGTAAGTCACTTGCATCGTTGCAGCTGGTTGAATTTTTCCAGTGGATGTTTTGATAAAATCTGCACCAGCATAAATTGCAATATCACTTGCTTTTCGAACATTGTCAAGTGTAACAAGTTCTCCCGTTTCCAAAATTACTTTCAATCGTGCCTTTCCACAAGCTTCTTTGATTGTTGCAATTTCATCGAACACAAAATTATGCTCACCTGAAAGGAATTTCCCACGAGAAATAACCATATCAATCTCATCTGCGCCATTATCGACAGCGAATTTAGTATCTGTTAGCTTTACCTCTAACGGTGCTTGACCCGATGGAAATGCAGTAGATACTGAAGCTATTTTCACTGAAGAATTTTTAAGTTCTTTCTTCGCGATTGCTACCATTGATGGATAAACACATACGGCTGCTACAGTTGGTAAACCAGGGAAATCATCGTGAAGATGTTGTGCTTTATAGCACATTTGCTTTACTTTACCTGGCGTGTCTTTTCCTTCCAAAGTCGTCAAATCAATCATATTCAAGACCATTCTAAGTCCTTGCTCTTTGGTTTGATTTTTAATACTTCGTGTTTGAAATCTAGCTACACGCTCCTCTACCCCAACTTTATCAACTGTTGGAGAAGGTGGTATATTTAAAAAATTTGGGTGTTTTATTGGCATATTCAATTTCTACACCCAAAAATAAGGAAAAGTCAGTAAGTTCAGCTAATTCTGAAATTAATCTTCGTCGTCGTCACCACCCGCATCTGCATCAGGTTTGTCATAATCGTCGTCGTCGTCATCGCTATCAGCATCCAAATCGTCCTCTTTCAGGTCTGGAACTTTATCGAAATCGTCTTCGAAATCGTCGTCATCGTCGTCAGCAACTGGCTTAACTTTTGGAGTTGTTTTATTGATTTTCACCAAATAAATACACTCTTCAGTTTCCCAAATCAACGCATCCAACATTTCTCCTGTTGGCGTTTTAATAGTAGTTAAGTGATTGATGTAACCATCAGGAAATTCTTTAAGAATTTGCTTTTTCTGTTCGATGGTTAATTTATCATAGCTTATTATTGACCTTCTTTTCGACATAATTGGATTGAAATAAATTCTTGAACGACAAATTTATATTATTTGTTTTTCCTACCAAGAAAGAAGTGAAATAAATCTGAAAAAAAATTATCAACGTCTAAAAGTTGGTATCCTTTTTTAATTTTATATTTTTATGAAAAATATTTAAAATGGATGTGGAGTTGATGACGAAAAAAAGCTTACTTATTTTAGGGTTGATTTTTACTTCAATGTCTCAATATACTTTTAGTCAAAAGTTTAAAAAAGATTTCAAAAGTATAAAATTTGGCGTTGCTCCCATTTTTGTTGGTGAAATGGCTGTATTTTATGAGAAATCTTTTACTAAAAAAACAACCTTCGAATTAGGAGCTGGAATATTAACAGACAATTACATTAAAAATTTCTTGGAAGAAGTTTTGGCCGTTCAGGCAAGAAAAGTTGTACCAGGTCCAAGTCTTTCAGCATCTATTCGTTATTACCCAAGAAACTTAGGAAGAGATTTCTATTTCATTACTGAATTGAAATACCGACTTTATCTGAAGAAATTTTCGCAAATTGGCTCACCTTCAACAACCGAATACGACCAACGAATCATTCCTCGATTTGGGGTTGGTTATCACATTTATTTCGACGAAAAATTCTTTTTAGATTTGTCTGCTAACGTTGGCTTTAGTTTGAACAAAAGCTATGAAATAGGATTGTTGTATCCTGCCAAACAAGTTAAATTACATTTTGGAGTTGGTCTGAAATTTAGTTATCAACTAAAAAAGGATTAATCACATGTCAAAAATAAAATCTGCTTTTTTCTGTCAAAGTTGTGGCTATGAAGCTCCAAAATGGCTCGGGAAATGTCCTTCATGTAGCGAATGGAATACATTTGTTGAAGAAATCGTTGAAAAAGCAAGTAAGAATGTCATTGCCTTTTCAGGTGAAACTAAAAATGCGAAACCGCAATTGATTCAATCAGTTCAGAAACAAGAAGAAGAACGTACAAATTTAAAAGATCCTGAGTTAAACAGAGTTTTAGGTGGTGGCTTGGTTCCCGGCTCAATCATTCTTCTTGGTGGCGATCCAGGAATCGGAAAGTCTACTTTGTTATTGCAATTAGCGATTTCTGAACCCTTGAAAGTGCTTTATGTTTCTGGGGAAGAAAGCGAGCGACAAATAAAAATGCGTGCCGATAGAGTCGGCTTGACAAATGATTCTTGTTATTTATTGACAGAAACGAATTTGCAAAATATTGTGTTGCATGCCAATGAAATTCAACCTGAAATAATCATCATTGATTCCATTCAAACGTTGTTTTCTACGCACATTGAAAGTTCACCAGGAAGTATTTCGCAAGTAAAAGAATGCACTGCTCAATTGTTGCGTTACGCCAAACAAAGCAATATTCCTATTTTCTTAATCGGTCACATCACCAAAGATGGCTCACTAGCTGGACCGAAAGTTTTGGAACACATGGTCGATGTTGTTTTGCAATTTGAAGGAGATAGAAATCACATTTATAGACTTTTACGCACTATAAAAAACCGTTTTGGTTCCACGAATGAATTAGGAATTTACGAGATGCATGGTGCAGGTTTACGCGCAGTCGAAAATCCTTCGGAAATACTAATTACCAATACAGATAAAGATTTAAGTGGAATTGCCATCGCTTCAACGATTGAAGGGTTGCGTCCATTATTAGTCGAGGTGCAAGCTTTAGTGAGTTCGGCAGCTTATGGTACACCTCAACGTTCTTCCACGGGATTCGATGCCAAACGCTTGAACATGTTATTGGCTGTTTTGGAAAAAAGATGTGGCTTTAAACTAGGTTCGAAAGACGTATTTTTAAACATTGCTGGCGGAATTAAAGTAGATGATCCTGCTATTGATTTAGCGGTTGCAATGGCGGTGCTTTCTTCCAATGCTGATTTACCGATACCTAAAACGATTGCTTTTGCAGGAGAAATTGGACTTTCTGGAGAAATTAGACCTGTTAATAGAATCGAGCAACGCATCAGTGAAGCAGAAAAATTAGGTTACAAACAAATCATCGTTTCGAAATATTCAAAAGGAATTGACTTGAAAAAAGTAAACATTCAAGTAAGTTTGTGTGGTAAAATAGAAGAAGTTGTAAAAACGATATTTGCATAAATATGGCAAAAGTAAATTTCACATCGGCGCAACATGTATTAATTGAATTTGAAATTGCTTCGGTTTTTCAAAGAGTTGCTGCATATATTATCGATAATATCATTCTTGGGATTTACTTATTTATTGTGTTGATGTCATTTGATTTAAACGACATGTTTACAGATTTTGGAACATGGTTATTTTTTATGTTATTGTTCGCAAAACTTCCTTGGATTTTGTACCAACCTGTGATGGAATATTTAACTGGCGGAAGAACGCTTGGGAAAATGGCAATTGGAATTCGTGTCGTAAAAACAAATGGCGACAGAATGGGCTTTCGCGAAGTGATGACACGCTGGTTTTTTAGAGGCGACTTTTTGTGGATTTCAGCCGACTTTTTGATTTTCTTGATTCCACTTTGGAATGTAATCGATAGTTTCATTTGTGGACTTTCTGTAAATCATCAGCGATTGGGAGACACATTAGCAGGAACTGTTGTCGTGAAAAATAAATCTTCTCAATATTTCTCTTTGAAAGACGTTTTGAAAATTCAAACCAACGAAAACTACACACCAACCTACCCTCAAGTTGTTCGCTTTACAGATGAGGATATGATTTATTTGAAAAATTGTATTCAACATAAAAAGCGTTACAAAAGCAAAGAAATCGACCAACTTTTAATAAATATCGCCAATGAAAGTGCGGAATTGATTGGATTGGAAGAAACACCAAAAGAACGTATGAAGTTCTTGGAAACATTACTAAATGATTACGTTGTATTAACTCGATAAATGGCAAAATTAGCGCTACTTCCCACTCCAATTGGCAATTTGGAAGACATTACATTGAGAACAATTCGTTACTTCAATGAAGCCGATTTCATTTATGCGGAAGACACACGTATGACCAAACGCCTCTTGGATCATTTAGGAATTCAAAAGAAAATCATTCCTTTTCATGCGCACAACGAACATAAAATGCTCGAAAAATGTGTGGAAGCAATTCAAAGTGCAAATATGGTGGTTTTGGTTTCCGATGCAGGAACTCCTGGTATTTCTGACCCTGGTTTTTTACTCGTTCGTGCTGCCATTCAAAACGAAATTCAAGTGGAATGTTTGCCTGGCCCTACGGCCTTTGTACCAGCTCTAGTTGCAAGTGGATTTCCATGTGACAAATTTGTTTACGAAGGATTTTTACCCCACAAAAAAGGCAAACAAACACGCTTGAAAATATTGAGTCAAGAAGAAAGAACGGTCGTTTTGTACGAATCACCTCATCGCTTGGCAAAAACGTTAGAACAAATGCAAGAATTTTTTGGGAAAACACGAGAAGTTTGTGTGGCTCGAGAAATATCTAAATTCTACGAAACCTATCACCGAGGAACTTTGGAAGAATTGGCTATTTATTTTGTGAACACACCACCTAAAGGCGAAATTGTTGTGGTCATCAAAGGATTGGAGGAGTAAAAAGCAACTTATCAGAACTCCAGTCGTTTTGAATTCATGTCTTTTCAAATAAAAAACACTTTTTCTTGTCATGAAAATTGGGAAAATATGTCCCAAACTGAGCGTGGAAAGTTTTGTGGTATTTGTTCCAAAGAAGTCATTGATTTTACGGTTTTAACGAAGAATGAAATTGTAGCCGTTTTCAAACAAAATAATTATCAACCGTTGTGTGCGCGTGCTTTACCATCGCAATTAAATACCGTTTACTTGGAAGAGAGTTTAGAAAACGTCAGCTGGAATTTACCTTTTTGGCAGCGCTTTTTACTCATTTTTCTTGTTTGCTTTGGCCCTGAATTTTTTAATGTTCAATTGGTTTTTGCGCAAGATTCAACGGCTATTCAAACTCAAGAATTGGTGCAAGATTCGGTTCAGATAAATGATTCATTAACAACTGATGTTTTAAAAACAGATAGCATTAATTTAACTCCAAATATTGATTTTGGAGAAGTAACAAGTGTGCCGGTAACAGCTACAAGTGGTGTAATGATGTATGATCCAATTACTGTAATTGAATTTCCACAAATAGACTATGAATATTATAACTATCAGCTAATCAACGTTTCAAATGAAAATGATAGAAAACACATAGAAAAAACAAGCAAAAAAGTCAAAGAAATAATCGCTAAAAATGAGTTTCGACCTTTACGTAATCGAAAACAAAAAGCGCCTTCAAAAAAACAAATTCCGCAGCCTTTGCTTTTTGTACCCTTATGGCAATCACAGATTCGAAGAGTTGATGAAACAATACCAAGTTAATATTCCTTCTTCTTGATTAGTTTTTGGTTGTTTCACTTTCAATTCGATTAAATTCCATTAATTTTGAACGTGCAATTCAACAAAGTCATTGGTCAAAAAGGGCTCAAAGCTGATTTAATTCGAGAAATCAATTCCGAAAAAATAAGTCACGCCCAATTATTCGGCGGAAAGCAGGGTTATGGTGGACTTGCAATGGCTTTGGCGTTCACACAATATCTTTTTTGCACCGACCGTGGAACTGAAGACAGTTGTGGGAAATGTGCTTCGTGCATCAAAGTTCAAGATTTACAACATCCCGATTTGCACTTTGTATTCCCAGTTGTTCAAGGAATTGCAAAAACATCTAGTTTTTTTTTAAAAGATTGGCGTCAACAAATCAAAGAAAATCCCTATTTCAACCTTTTCAATTGGACTTCGAGAATAGATTCAAAAGAACGCAAACCAATCATCAGTGTTGAGGAAAGCAAGGACATACTTCGAAAACTGAGTTTGAAATCTTTTGAAGGCGGTTACAAAGTCATGATCATTTGGTTGCCAGAAGAAATGAATGCTGATTGCTCCAATAAATTATTGAAAATATTGGAAGAACCACCTGTAAACACCTTGTTTCTTTTGGTTTCTGAAAATCCTGATAATTTAATAATCACGATACGTTCTAGAACACAATTTCTACGCATTCCTAAAATTCAATTGGAGGATTTATCTAATTTTCTGAAAGCTAATTTTTCATTAAATGCCATTCAAGCAGATTCTATTTCTTCTTTTGCTGAGGGTGATTTATTACGCGCTTTGGAATTCATCGATACCAGTGCGGAAAAAGATTTGTACCGCGACAAATTCATTCAAATGATGCGTGTGAGCTACAAAAAAGACGTGCTTGGAATGTTGGATTGGGCGGAAGCTATTTCCGCTGAAGGAAAAGAACGCCACAAATTGTATTTAGTTTATTCGTTGCACATGTTCCGTCAGTCAATTTTGAATAACTACATCGGTGAAAATATGATGCGTGTCTCGGAAGAAGAAGAAAAGTTTTTGAAAAATTTCGCGCCTTTCATTTCTGGAAATAACATTCAAGATTTTATGAAAACCTTTGATGATGCTTATTACCACATCGACAGAAATGCAAATTCAAAAATTCTCTTTACGCAATTGTGTTTTCAAACGATGCGATTCATTCACCAAGCTTAGCATTTCCTTCTCCTTATTTTTTGTTATTTTTACACCTAAAATTATAAAATGGGTTGTGCATCATGTAGTAGCGACGGAGGAACTCCGAAAGGCTGTAAAAATAATGGTACTTGTAGTAGCGGTGGATGCAATAAGTTAGAAGTTTACGATTGGTTGGCAAATATTGCGCTTCCAGTTGGGCAACAACCGTATGACCTAGTGGAGGTTCGATTTAAAAATTCAAGAAAAAACTTTTATAAAAACGCTTCCAATTTGAGCTTACAAGTTGGTGACATTGTGGTTGTTGATACCGCTCCAGGATATGACATAGGTCTAGTTTCAGTTGTTGGAGAATTAGCGCGCATTCAAGTAAAGAAAAAAGCTCCGAATTTAAAAGCAAACGAAATCAAACGCATCCTGAAAATCGCCAATCAAGAAGAAATTGATAAATGGATTAAAGGACGTTCTTTGGAAAAAGATTTGATGTACAAAGCACGAACAATGGCTTTGAAATTGAATCTTGAAATGAAAATTTCCGATGTGGAATATCAAGGAGATTTAAGTAAATCCACGTTTTATTACACTGCAGAAGGTCGCGTAGATTTTCGTCAGTTGATAAAAGACATGGCAGATGAATTCAAAGTTCGAATTGAAATGCGTCAAATTGGTTCGCGCCAAGAATCTGCTCGTTTGGGTGGAATTGGTTCTTGTGGAAGAGAATTATGCTGTACGACATGGTTAACAGATTTCAGATCCGTTTCAACTTCCGCAGCGAGGTACCAACAATTATCTTTAAATCCGCAAAAATTAGCAGGACAATGCGGAAAACTAAAATGCTGTTTGAATTACGAATTAGACATGTATTTGGATGCAATCAAGTCGTTCCCAAAAACTGAAACTAAACTACAAACTGAAAAAGGCGATGCATATTATATCAAAACGGATGTTTTCAAACGAGTGATGTGGTACGCTTACCAAGGTGAAAATGGCTTGATTGCTTTGAGTCCTGAACGCGTGAAGGAAATCAACCGAATGAATAAAGCGGGCGAAAAACCGAAGGAATTGATAGAATTTGTGCTGAGCGAAAAAGTGATAGAAATTGGATATTCGAATGTAGTTGGTCAAGACAGTGTGAATCGTTTTGAGAAAAATTTCGTTAAGAAGAAAAACAACAACAATCGCAATAAAAAGAAAAAACCAAATCCAACAGCAGAAGGAGCAACAGCATCAGTTGTGAATCTGAATGCTAATCCAAATCAAAACGCGAAACCAAATCCGAATCAAAATCCGAATGCAAAAGGAAATCCAAATGCAAAAGTGAATCCAAATCAAAACC
>RFNX01000209.1 GCA_009926905.1 Flavobacteriales bacterium | reverse complement strand
CATATTCGACCAAATAGGAAATGCTTTTTCGGCCGCAACAACTGCTAACTCAACATCTTCAGAATCTGAATCGGGAATCCAAGAATAGATTTGTCCAGTTGCTGGTTCGTAATTATCGATGTATAAACCATTTTTGGGCGCGATGTAAGCTCCGTCAATGAAATTTTGCAGTTTTTCCATGTTGTGAATTAATACTACAAAATTGAAAAAAAGAAATGGATATCGTGTTATTATATTCCTAGTAGAAACGCATAAAGCTTCAATTTTTAGTAGAATTAACGGTTTGAACAAGTACAAAAAAATACATCGAATGGAATCCTTCAAAATCCCTAACTTTGCATCCAAATAGATTGTTTAGAATATGAACGAAATCACGATAAAACAAGCTCAAAACACCGTTGACGAATGGATAAAAACCGTTGGCGTGCGCTATTTTGATGAATTGACGAATACTGCTATTTTAATGGAAGAAGTCGGGGAGGTGGCGCGCATTATGTCGAGAAGATATGGTGAACAAAGTGAGAAAGAAAGTGACAAAAATAAAGATTTAGGCGATGAAATGGCAGACGTGATGTTTGTACTTATTTGTTTAGCAAATCAAACAGGAATCGATTTAGAACAAGCGTTGATTAAGAATATAGAAAAGAAAACATTGCGCGATAAAGAACGTCACGCAAACAATCCAAAATTGAAATAATGAGCACAGATACTTTAACATACAGCGAACGATTATTAAAAGCATTAAAATCTGGAAATTCAGTGCTATCAATTGCTGGACCTGAAGATTACCGCGATTTGATGCCTGAAATTGTCAAAGAATTTGTTCCTGAGGCAGCTGAAGGTTCTCCACGTGCGATAGTTTTGTGTGCGAGCGACGATGATGCAAAAGCGTACCACGAAGTGATGGCAAAAGCAGTAAAGTCTTTGGATTTAACAGTGGATTTGGTTTTCGAAAAAGGAAGTAAATTGAAACAACGCAACGATTTATTTGACGGAACTGAAATCATTATTGGAACAACCCGTCGCGTATGTGAATTGTACTTTCAAAATGGATTTAATATAGGTAAATTGAAATTATTTGTGGTATTGCAAATTGATGAACAAATTCGAGCAGGTAACAAAGGATATATTTCGCGAATAGCTGAAAGTTTACCCAAATGTCGTCAAGTTATTTTCACACGCGTGGAAGACGAAGAGCGTTTGAATGATTACATGGATACGTTTGTTTCGAAATACACCGTTGTTGAAGCTTAATCAATGCGAACAGAATTTTCATTTCATTGTTTCAGAGATATGAGAGATGAAAAACAATTTTGGATTTACGCCCACAAGTTTTAACAGCACCAACAACAGTTTCTGAAATCGAAGCGTTTCAAAATGAAGTCTTGCGTCCGATATTGAAATTGCAACACGATTTATTAGTGATTGAATTGGAAACAAATCCATTGATTTTGCAATTAATCCAAAAATATAAATCTTTTGAAGCCAAGCAAACAGCTCTTAAACAGTTTTTATTGCACAATCGTGAATTGAAACATCAAATTATTGGTCAAGTAACTGGTTTATTCACGAACGATGAGTATTTGCTTTATAAATCACACAAAAAAGAGCTTGACAAACGTATTTTCGCTATGACAGTTGAGCGAATTTTATCTATTTAGTGCCTCTTAACACTATTTATATTCCGTTCTGTTATTTACATCAAAATATAGCGTCACCTTTGTAAAAACATAGTGATGAAAGCAAATATAGGCGATGTTGACAGAATATTGAGGGTGTTAATTGCTATTCTAATTTTAGCCCTTAATCTTACAAACATCGTATCTGGAGTTTTTGGTATTTTCTTCTTAGTCTTGGCGACTTATTATGCAATAACTGCATATATCCGGTTTAGTCCAGTTTATTTTCTTCTTGGGCTAAACAAAAATAAAAAGGAATAAATCTTTTTCATTCTAATTCTACCTTGTTGCATTTTTTTATCGGAAATTTAAACTTTTCTTTTCTTGAAAGATAAATTTAGATGGCGTCTTTTGCTGTTTTTTAATTGATTAATCGTGAAATTTAGTGTAATCGAAATGTTAATTATTGCAGAAAACTAAAATTCAGGATTCGTTATATTTCTTGAGCAAGTTGTTTTAAATTTATTGTTATTTTCTTTTTTAATTAACGTTTTTTAGGTTGTTATATTTGTTAATATCTTGATTATTAATCTAAATCGAATGTTAATTTTAATTGTTAATAACTAAAAAGAGCCTATCTTTGCACTCTGAAAAAAACAAAAGTCATGTTAGTTAAATTTTTTAAAAATGTTAATCAGCTTGTTCTGGTTTTTATTCTGTTAGTAACCAATGGTTATTATTCTCAGCAACACACTGTTACAAGTTTTTCGCCTACCTCTGCAGGTCTTGGTCAAACCGTAACTATCACAGGAACTAATTTTTCTTCCATTACCGCAGTAACTTTTAATGGAACGAATGCAACCTCATTTACTGTTGTTAATTCAACAACAATTACCGCGGTAGTTGGAGCTGGTACATCAGGGAGTGTTAGGGTAACAAAAACAGGTGTAGGAACTCCAATTGTTACAAGAAATGGATTTACATACACTGGTTTACCTTATGTCACTGAAATCATTACGGATTATGGTTCTTTTTGGAGAACAACCACTGCCGCTAATAGTCCAATTTGGCCAGATAATTCTCACAATTTATTATCATTTACTTATGCAGGGACAACATTTTCAACAGGCGTGAACGACAATAATCTGACTACCAATGGTATTGTTTTTACACCTGGAAATTTTAAGGCATTACCTGTTGAATTGAACGGGTCCACGGCAGGTACTCCTAACTTAATTATGGCAGGAGCGAAAGTTGACGGTAACTTATCAACTGCAATTTATACTCATCCTAATATCAAAGATATGACCATGCAGGGAAATGTAATGGATGGGCAGAATGGTTTGAATTTGGGCACAGGATATACGAACTTACCTTCTGGTGCCTCTTCAAATTATTTTATTACCAATATTAATCCGGATAAAATCAATGATAATGAACCTGATATTATTGTAACACAAATTGCAGAACCAACAGGTACAGCAACAGATACTTATAAATTTTTGGATGCAAGTAATAATGTAATCGGAAATGCTGTTTCTGTTTCATTGTCTGCTATACCTGCTCTCGGAACTTATCGTTTAGATTTGTTCACTGTTGCTGCAGGTCAAGATTTCAGTGTTGGAAAACCTAATGGCATTTGGCAGACAAACTCGACACGTCAAATCCGTTTTGTTGGTTTTAGATTAAGTGATATGGGAATAACCGCTTCTAATTATCAACTAATTAAAAAGCTAAACATTACTCCTTCAGGTGTTTCCGATGTGGCTTTTGTTGCCTATAATGCTAACGCAGTTGATGCGCTTCCTGTTGTTATTATTGATCCTGTTGTAACAAATACAGTGGTTTGTAATGCCGGAGGAGGTAGTGCTGTACTAGGCGTTTCTGCTTCTGCACCCAACGGGGGAGTACTTTTATACAGTTGGGAAGAATCAACTAATAACGGAGTTTCATGGACTACACTTACGAATACAGGAGTTTATAGCAATACAACTACTCAAGTAATGAATATTTCCACTGGAGTAGCTGGTAACCAGTATAGATGTAAGGTTACTCTTCAAAATAATGGATATTATGTTTATAGCCCAATTTTTACATTAACTTCAGTAAGTGGATCGGCTCTAGCTGGCACTTTGAACCCAACAAGTTTTAGTGCTTGTAGAAATGCAACTACAGGAACTTTAAGTTTATCTGTCAATCCATCAGGTGGAACAGGAACTTACTCTTATGTTTGGGAGTCATCAGCAACAAACGCCGCACCGTGGACGACGGTAACAGGAGAAAATTCAAATAGTTTCAATCCGCCTTTAAATGTTAGTGGGGATACGTATTATCGTGTAAAAATTACGAGTGGATGCTACAATTATACTTCTAATTCAGCAATGGTTAGAGTAACAGGAAATAGCATAACAAGTGTAACAAATGGTTCTCGATGTACGGCAGGAGCTGTAACTTTAGGTGCAACAGCAGATGGAGGAACGATTAATTGGTATGCAAACGCATCTGGCGGTAGTTCATTAGGAACAGGAACATCTTACACAACTTCTTCAATTTCAAGCACAACAACTTATTTCGTTTCAACAACAATAAGCGGTTGTGAATCTTCGAGATCTTCTGTAGATGCAATCATTGCAAATAACATTACTTTGAATTCTTCTAATTTTAGTATTATATATAGTTCAAATTCATGCGGAGGCCCTTCTTTTGTTAGTGTTGCAACAAGTGGTTTACCTAATGGGACTTATACTTTCAATTACTCCATAAGTGGAGCAAATACCTTTTCTTCCACTGCATCTGTTACTATTGTAGATGGTTACGGTTCTTTTAACACGGCTAATTTGACAAACACTGGAGCAAATACTTTAACAATCAATAGTGTAGTAATTAATGGTTGTACTATAACAATTGCTTCTGGAAATACTTCATCAATAAGTGTATTAGGAACCAATCCAAACACCTCCAATTTTTCAGTTTCAGTTGGAGATGGATGTTCAAATGTTAATTCTACAGTAACGATTAATTCAAGTAGTTTGACCAATGGAGTTTATTTAGTTACCTACAATGTATCTGGAACGAATAGTATTTCTAATGCTACAGCGCAAGTAACCATGGCGAGTGGTGTTGGTACTTTTAGTCTGTTGGGAATTACAACTTATGGTGGATCAAATACATTAACAATTACAAAAATTAGTTTTCTTTCAACTCCAAGTTGTTTTGTTTCTTTATCAACAGCAAGTAATAGCTTTGTTGTAAATACAGCTACCACTTTAAATTCTGGAAATGATATAACCATTTGTGCTTCAGATGTTGATGCAAACATTACAACAGGATCTTTTAGTACAAATTATAACGCTTTGTCTTGGTCAACATCAGGTACAGGAACGTTTACAAATAATTCAACAGCACAAGCTTTAACAACCACAAGATACACTCCAAGTGCTGCAGATAAAACGGCTGGTTCGGTGATTTTAACTATAACAGCAACGGCAAATTCTGGCTGTCAAAATCAAGTAAAATCAATTTATTTTTACACGAATCCCGTTTCGGTTGGAGGTACTGTTTCTGGTAGTGCAGCAGTTTGTTCAGGGACAAATAGTACCAATTTAACTTTATCTGGAATAACAGGTTCAGTTACCAAGTGGCAATTTTCTACAGTAAGTGATTTTTCTTCAGGAGTTACGGATGTTGCGAACACAACCACATCTCTTACAGCTACCAATTTAACAGCAACCACTTATTACCGAGCAGTTGTTACAAGTGGTGTTTGTTCTTCCGCAAATAGTTCCATCGCAACTGTAACCGTAAGCCCAACTTCACTAGGAGGTTCTGTTGCAGGAAGCGCAACAGTTTGTTCAGGAACGAATAGTACAACTTTAACTTTATCTGGAAATACAGGTTCAGTAACAAGATGGGAATGGTCTTTAGTAAGTGATTTTTCTTCAGGTGTAAATACTGTTGCAAACACGACAACTTCCTTGACTGCAACAAATTTAACAGCTACAACATATTACCGTGCCGTGATTACGAGTGGTGTTTGTTCTGCTATGACTAGTTCTATTGCAACTGTTACGGTAAATCCAACATCAGTTGGAGGTTCGATTTCGGGAAATGCAACTGTTTGTGCAGGAACAAATAATACCACGTTGACTTTAACAGGAAATACAGGTGCAATAACTAAATGGCAATCTTCATCTGTTAATGATTTTAGTGCTGGTGTAACAGATATTGCAAACACAACTTCTTCACTAAATGCATCGAATTTAACTGCAACAACCTATTACCGTGCTGTTGTAGGAAGTGGTGTTTGTGCTACTGCTAATAGTTCAGTGGCTACTGTTACTGTTGATGCTACACCTGTTTCTGGAACAATAGCAGGAAATACCTCAGCTTGTAAAGGTGTGAATAGCACAACCTTAACCCTAACAGCAAATACTGGAACTATTCAATGGCAATCATCGTCAAATAACTCAACATTCAATAACATTAGCGGAGAAACATCTTCAACTTATATAGCATCAAATTTGAATGCAACTACTTTCTATAGGGTTGTGGTATCAAGTGGTGTTTGTGGTTCAGTTAATTCATCCTCTTTTACGTTAACTGTTGATAATCCAGTAACAGTAGGTGCAGGCATTACTTCAGGAGACTATGTTTGGAAAGGAAGTGGTACAAATTCAACGGATAGTGTTGATTGGTTGGTGCCATCAAATTGGTACGTCATTAATGGTGAAAATTTCAGCACTGCTTCTTCTTTACCAACAAAAGAAACTCATGTGTTCATCCCAAGTGTTGGTGCGTGTTATCAAGCTAATCCTCATATTTTCACTAGTTCAACTCCAATTTGTAAGAATCTGACCATTTTGTCAAATGGACATTTAACAATGCACACAGGTAAATTATCTGTTGCTGGAAATTGGGTAAATAATGGAACTTTTACTTGTGGAACAGGAGAAGTTATCTTTGTTGAATCTGGTATCCATACAATTGGTGGAACTGTAAGTGTTAATGCCTTTTATGATTTTAGAATAAACAAGCCAGCAAATGGCGGTACAAAAAGTGTTGCTTATTTATTGAAACAAGCAACAATTTCTGGAACTTTGACTTTAACTTCTGGATTATTTGATATCAATGTTTTCAATATAGATATGGACGATCGACCAATCATCGGAGGAAGTAATGAAAGTTATGTAAGAACATCAAGTACAGGTTTATTGAAAAGATATATAGGAAGTGCTTATGATAATATGCAATCAGGATATGTTCGTTTTCCGGTTGGACGAAGTAACTTCAATCAAGCAAGATTGAACAATGCTGGTACGAGTGATAAATTTGGCGTTCGATTATTTGATAATATAACTGATGATGCAGAAGAAACAAGCCCTAGAACATCATTGCCTGCTGTTGAAAGAACGTGGATTATTGAAGAACAAACAGTTGGAGGAAGCGTTGTAGATATGCAATTATATTGGAATGGTACTGTTTCTTCTAGAGATGAAGAAGTAAATTCGTTTGATTACAATACCGCTTATATTGCACATTATGACGTTAACTCACCAAAATGGGAAAGCAAGGGAGGAAGTGCACCAAATGGTCCAGGTTATGCGCAACAAAATGGAATTACTAGTTTCTCACCGTTTTCGATTTCTTCTCGTTGGGGACTGGGATATGTTTCTCCATTGCCAGTTGAATTAATAGATTTTAAAGCAACTTGTTTAGAAGATAACACGGTTAAATTAGATTGGAGTACAGCATCTGAGAATAATTCTAGTTATTTCGATGTAATGAAATCAACAAACGGAACTAATTGGAAAGTCCTTGAGAATGTTTTAGCGGCAGGTAACTCAACTTCATTATTAAATTATCA
>RFNX01000558.1 GCA_009926905.1 Flavobacteriales bacterium | reverse complement strand
TTATCTGATAAAAACACAACATTCCCCCAACGATTGATGATTATAACTTCGGTGTTTGTTGGTAAATCTTGTATTTCGAAAAGATCGTTAATACCATCTCCATTGGTTGTAATGACATTAGGAAATTCAAATGGTAGAATCGGTATTATGGTATCTGAGCAATCGACTACAGTTATATTCTGAGTAACGGTTTCTGTATAGCAATCAAATTCAACAGTGGCTGTAATTTGGTATGTTCCTGTTTCAGAAAATAGATGGCTAGGGTTTAAAGACGATGAACTATTAATTGCTCCTGAAATTGGATCGCCAAAATTCCAACTTATTTGATTGATGGGAGATGCTGTTGCAATAGAAAATGAAATAGAACTCTGCAAACAAGAATCAGAAGAAAATGTAATAGTTGAGTTAGCCGCAAATCCCCCAAGTGGAACTTGAGTTGGTAAACCGAGTTGACATGTGGCAGGACTGAAACTTATAGCATTGCTTACATAACCACAACCTAGCCCCAAAGAATTAGGATTTGAGATTTCATCGAGCCTTCCGGTATTTCCTATGGCAATATACAATTTGTTATTTGGAGCTTGTTCGATTTGCAAACAAGGATAATTGTTGGGTTCAAGTGTAGGAGAATATATCAAGGTATTTGAAGATGCTATGGCAGCCGAAGTGTAGTTGCCTAAATTTAATTGGTAAACCGAGTTGATATTAGTATAGTAAAATTTTGACCCATCGGGAGAAAAACAGGCGCCGTACTTTCTTAAAAAAGGTGGATTTGAATCATCTACAACATTTACTGTCAATGGATTACTTACAACCCCAGTTGTCTTGTTGAAGTCGAAAAATTCCAGTCGGTCACTCCAGTCTACTGGCATTCCGATGCGATTTCCATCCGGAGATGCGTCCATCGCCCCCATCCATCCTTCGGTTGCACCAAACGCAGCAACTAAAAAAAATGACCCTACTGCACTAATAACAGGTTGTTCACTTATTCCGCATGCATCAATTTTCCATGCTAAAAATTCATTCACATTCTTTTTATGCGCAATCACCCAAAAACCTTGTATTTCAGTACTTCTAATAACAATCAATTTTTCGGTCAAGTCAGTTGCTAGCTGCGTATTCATTGTTGTAACTTGGACATCTCCAAGACCTCCATTCAATGACATATCTACAACGCTATATCTCAAACCATCATCAGGAACAGGGTTGTTCGGATCTATTTCCAATTCATCGAGTGTAAAAAGGTAGAAACGCTGTTCATCCTCAGGAAAAGGTACGATCAACGCTCCCTGGGTGCATGAATTATAAAATCCACCCAATAGATTTGAACCATTTGGCATAACATCATTGTTTGCATCCCAGACTTTTAAACCATCGGTATAGAAAAGCAACTGTCCTGTGGAAGGATCTGATACACTTGCCGTTGATTCATTTGAGTTGATAGCTGCATTGCTCGAACCTACAGGAATCGGTCCTGAAAAATTTACCCGGGCTCCATATCCGAAAATCCAATTGTTATTTTGTAATTGACCTAAAAAACTCGGTATTTGTAGTATGAAAATCAAGAAAATAAAAAGGGAGTTTCTTTTTATCATGAGCAACAAATTATCGAATTAAATGTACAAACCCATGACTAATTTCTCCAATTTCCGTC
>RFNX01000627.1 GCA_009926905.1 Flavobacteriales bacterium | reverse complement strand
GCGTTAGGGATGGAAGTGGAAATCCTTTTTTGAGGCACGAAAAAAAGATTGCAACGAATAGCCCGACACTGTTTTTTCATCAGGGGAACGCCCAAAACAAAGTTGAAAACTCACAATTCAAAATTGAAAGTTAATAGTTAAAAACGAAAAGTAAAAAGTTGAAACAATTTACAAAAACAAAAAAAGCTACCCAGTTTCCCGAGTAGCTTTCGTAATTGAATAAGAATAAGGTCTATTTGAAATCTTTCAAATCCACTTTTCCATTGACAATCATTTGAGAAACTTTACCAGAAAGGCTCATTTGACCAACAGTTAATGAAATTGTGTGAGGGAACAAAATTCCTGAAACATCTTTGTAATCTGATAATGTAGATGAAGTCTCTGTTACTTCTTCGCCTTGTTTACGAATGGAAGTGGATTTCTCTTTAAAGAACGTTGTCGAGTTATAATAATCGTAAGATTCGCCTGATTTATCAATTGTTTTAATGACATAAAAATCTTTACCGTCAACGTTTTCAATTCCAACTAATTCAAAATTCATTCCGTTTTTAGCGTAACCCATTTCAGGAATTAAACCACTTGATTTTTTCTTAGACTCCAATTCGTCAGCTGTCAATGGCGTTTTACCCGTTTGCATGTTGAATGAATATCCAGCAGTTCCGTCGTAATATGATTTTTGTAAAACCATTCCTTGACCTTCCATTTTTTGAGCTTCTGTAACTGAAGAAACCCAGTAATCTGTCATTTTTAAAGGAATTGGAATTTGTGCAGAAGTCATGTCCACAACGCGCTCATACGATTTAATTTTTTTCAATTTTTTCGCTAAAGCTTTTGGAGTTGAAGTTTGTGTAATCGCATACACATATTTCTCAATTACTTGCTCTTTAGAAATATCCGCTTTTTTGATTTCTTTCACTTCATTACCAAAAGCATCTAACATTTCGATTTTTCCATCAGAATCAAACTTTTTCAAGTTATTGATGATTTCTTCGTTTCCTACAACGATAATGTTGCAGTTTTTAGAAGTGAAGTATTGTTGTGCCATTGCCAAAACGTCTTCTTTGCTTACTGCATCCAATCGTTGTAAATACGTTTGGTAGTAGTTTTTCTGTAATTTGTTTTTGATAATATTCAAAGCAAAACGAGCAATTGTTGAAGGTCTTTCCAATGAACGAGCAAAATTTCCAGCCATAGCTGATTTTGTTAAACTCAATTCTTCGTCTTTCACATAATCAGTTGTGATTTTTTCAAATTCACCTAAGATTTGTGTAATTGCTGAATCGGTTACTGCATTTCTGAAGTTACCACCAGCTGACATCCAAGAACCGTCTTCTGTGATGTTCATGGAAGAATAACATCCGTAAGTATATGCTTTGTCTTCACGTAAGTTTTGCATCAAACGTGTTCCAAAACCACCACCACCTAAAATACCGTTCAGAACAGTCAAAGGCAATTGATTTTTGTCACCGGTTCTCATTTTTACTGGGAAAGTAACATATACAACTGATTGTACTGCTCCTGGTTTTTTCACGAAAATCACACGATTTCCTTTAGTGAAACTTCCGTCATTTGCAGGATTTGTGTAAACTGGACCACCTTTCCAAGAAGAAAAATATTTGTTTACAAATTCTTCAGTTTGTGCTCGATTAATGTCTCCTACAACTACTAAATAACTTCCTGTTGGCGTGAAATTCGCTTTGAAGAAATTCATCACGTCTTCGCGTTTGATGTTGTTCAAAGACGCTTCCGTCATTACATCGCTGTAAGGATGATTTGGAAAGTTTACTTTAACTGTAGCGTTATTTGCCATTGTACCAGCATCAGATTTTGCTGACATTAAAGCAGATTCGTTTTGTTTTCTGATGCGCTCGAATTCCGATTCTGGGAAGTTTGCGTTCATTAAAACGTCAGACATTAAAGTCAATCCTTTGTCAATGTGTTTTGTCAAACAAGCCAATGTAATGGATGATTTGTCAGCGCTCAAAGATGCTCCAATGTAATCGATTTCTTTATCCAATTGGTCTTTCGTGCGGTTTGAAGTTCCCGACATAATCAATGAACCTGACATATCCGCTAAACCAGCTTTATCACCTTCGATTCTAGGGGAAGAACCCATGCTTAAATCAAAAGAAACGCGCGGTAACTTGTGATTTTCAGAAAGGATAACTGTGATTCCGTTTGCGGTTGTAAAAACCTCAGAATCGTTGATATTTATTTTTTTTGCTTCTGCAGGAGCTGGTTTCTGTGAGCGGTCAACTTGTGCAGTCAACATACCAGAAGTAAGCAATAAACCTGCTATGATTATTTTCTTCATGATCTTCTAAATTTATTTTTCTTTTGGTAAATAATGTAAAATAACACGTGCATCTTGCGTTAAGTATTTTTTAGCAACACGTTGAATGTCTTCTCGTGTTACTTTCATGTAATTGTCTAACATATTGTTGATGCGATCTGTTTTTCCAAAATACACGTAGTTGTTTGCTAAGTTTTCAGCAATACCAGCTACAGAAGCATTTTCGTTTACCAAGTCATTTTCGAATTTATTGCGTGCTTTTTGAAACTCTTCTTCAGAAATCAATTCGTTTTTTACTAAATCAATTTGAGCGTCGAATTCTTTTTGAATGTCATCTAAATTTACACCATTTGCTGCAATCGCTGCAAAAATGCCAATTCCTGCATCTTCCAATCCGTAATAGAATGAAAACGCTGCCATTGCCATTTCTTTTTTCTCAACGATTGTTTTATTGATACGTGAGCTACTTCCACCTGAAAGCACTTCGTTCAACATTTCCAATGCATAGCTATCTGCGCTTGTTTGCTCAGGGAATTTGTAGCCCATAAATAAAGCTGGCAATTGAATATTGTCATAAATAACATCTTTCGTTACACCTGTTAAAACAGTTTGGTCTTTTTGAGTTCTTTTGATTTCAATTGGTTTCGCTGCATACGTTGTCAATAATTTCTTCGCTGCAGGATCTTTTGAATTCATGAAATCAGCAGCATCAAATTTTGATTTTGACATGCCGTAACGTTTTTCGAAATCTGCATCTGTTTGTGCGATGAAGTCTCTGTAAACGTTAAGAGCTTGACCTTTTGGCATGGTACCAAAATATTTCTCTACCCATTTTTTAGTTTGTTCGATGTCTAAATCTCCAGCAATTGAAAGCGTTGAATTAGAAGGAACATAGAAATCTTTGTAGAAATTCACATAATCTTCTTCTTGTGCTGCATCTAAATGTTCCATGCTACCGATTGGCGCCCAATTGTAAGGATGCGTTACGAAAACACGTTTGAATATTTCTGTAAAAAATGAACCATAAGGTTGATTGTCAACTCGTTGTCTTTTTTCTTCTTTTACAACACTTCTTTGCGTTTCAATTCCTTTGATGTCCACTTTCGCTTGCAACATACGCTCGCTTTCCAACCACATTCCCAATTCCAATTGATTAGAAGGAAGTAATTCGTAGTAATACGTTCTGTCTTGGGAAGTGTTTGCATTCAAAGCTCCACCGTTTTTCTCAACTAATTGGCTGTATTCTCCACGACCGATGTTTGCAGAGCCTTCAAACAATAAATGCTCAAAGAAATGCGCAAAACCTGTACGGTTAGGATTTTCGTTTTTAGAACCAACGTGGTACAAAACAGATACAGCAACAATCGGAGTCGCATGTTCTTCATGTAGAATTACGTGAATACCATTTGGTAAATCATATTCCACATAAGTGATCTTTTTTTGGGAAAATATTGCTAAACTTGAGGAAAGCAAAAGTCCCGTTAAAACTATTTTTCTCATTTTATAAAATTACGTACGCTAAAGTAATTCAGAAATTTGGAACGGCGACAAAAAAATGACATTCGGTTAAAATTACAATCAAAAGGGAAAATTTCGATTGTGGTCTAAATTTTGGTTAATTTTGAAATACATGAAAAAAACGATAGCTTCACTCCTATTTCTTGCCTTTATAACTGTTTTCAAAGCGCAAGTAGTTCCAACGAAAGATTTCAATAATTTCTTTGTTTCATTTCAAGATGGATTTTTCAGACAAATTGAAGTGCAACCC
>RFNX01000590.1 GCA_009926905.1 Flavobacteriales bacterium | reverse complement strand
AAATGTGATCAATGCTAATAAGTACTAAATTTCCGATAAATTTTAAAC
This sequence comes from Flavobacteriales bacterium, assembly GCA_009926905.1. GTDB lineage: Bacteria > Bacteroidota > Bacteroidia > Flavobacteriales_D > Crocinitomicaceae > UBA952. The sequence goes on along the minus strand of RFNX01000590.1, from coordinate 7,557 downwards.
AACATTTATAGATGATTGATCTAACATAAAAAAAGTAAAGTTTAAATATGTTATTCATCAAAACCTTATTACCTTTATCGCACTTACTTCTTTTTTGTAACTTAATACGAACAAATTTGAAGTAATTTAGGTAGCTATGAAAACGCTTTTTTCATTTTTATTACTTACTCTAATGACTTACAATTTTGTAGGTCTATTTCCAACGTATTCATATTTTGAAAGTTCAAATAAGATTGAAATTGAAAAAAGAATAAAGGTAGCTAAGGTAAATAATGATTTCACAGAATTAAATCTTGATCAAAAATCCTTTGATGAATTAGTGTGGGTTAAGAAAAACGAGTTTCGTTACAACGGACATCTTTATGATTTTGTGAATAAAAAGATTGATAAAGAAGGTAATATTATCGTTTATGTAATTGATGATACAAAGGAAAAACACCGAATAGATAACTACAACAATCATATCGGTAATAATTCAAGTAATAGTAGTCCCACCAAAAACACAACAAAATTAACTGCTTTCTTCAGTCAATTATATTTGCCAGTTCAGCATCAATTTGAAATTACATCAATATATTTCGAAGCAAATATGAGATCGAATCACTATTATTTCTCAAAAAATCTATTTCGATTCGATAGAGAAATTCCTTCTCCACCTCCCCAGTTCAGTTAAAATAAGTTTACAAATGAAGTGCTTTGGTTGTCAGAGATAAGACAAAAATTAATTTGTTTTATTGCTTGATGATACTTCGTATTTCAGATATAGTGCATTTTCAGATGTACTAAAACCTCTATTTTAATAAGAACAAAATGAAAATTATAAAAACCCTTTTTATAGCCTTGTTTTGCTCATCTTTAGCGCAATCGCAAACATTAACTGTTGTTGAAAAAACGTCGCAACAAGCTTTGCCAGGTGTAATTGTTTCTTCAAAGAAATTAAAACACATTGCTGTTACAGATGAGAACGGACAATTGGATATTACGGCATTTAAAACTTCGGATAGTATTGTTTTTTTACTCAATGGCTACAATGCTGCAAGTGTTTCAACTAAGGATTTAATTGAAAACAAGTATTTGGTTGAAATGACTTTGGATGTTTTAGCAATCAAAGAAGTAACTGTATCGAATAAGCGATGGGAAGAAAATTCAAACGAAACACCGAATCGAATTGAACGCATCAGTATGAAAGATGTGGCATTTCAGAATCCACAAACTACTGCTGATTTACTTGGTACAAGCGGTTACGTTTTTGTACAAAAAAGTCAGATGGGTGGCGGATCTCCAATGTTACGAGGAATGGCAACAAATCGCGTTTTATTAGTGGTGGATGGTGTTCGAATGAACACTGCAATTTTCCGCTCAGGAAACGTTCAAAATGTAATTTCTCTCGATGCAAATGCCATTCAAAACACTGAAATTCTTTTTGGCCCAGGATCATTAATGTATGGAAGTGATGCCATTGGTGGAGTTATGGATTTCCAAACATTGATTCCGAAATTTTCAAATACAAAAGCTAAAAAGCCTGTTGTTACTGGAAATGCAATGATGCGAACTTCAACTGCGAATTCTGAAAAAACGGGTCATTTAGACATCAATGTGGGATTGAAAAAATGGGCGTTTGTAACCAGTTTTACACGTGCTGATTATGGTGATTTGCGTTCTGGATCTGTTGGTGGCAACAATTATTTCTACCGTAAAAACTACGTTCAAACGATTGACAACAAAGATTATATGGTTCCGAATGAAGATTCTACTTTGCAAGTTGGCTCGAAATACGATCAAACGAATTTCATGCAGAAAGCGGTATTTAAACCTTCAAGTAATTGGGAATTCGACTATGGTTTTCATTTGTCTCAAACGTCTTCTTTCAATCGCTACGACAGACTTTATGTGATGCAAACCTCTGGTCCTTACAAAAACAAATTGCGTTGGGCAGAATGGTATTACGGTCCGCAAAAATGGAACATGCATCGCATTGGAATGACACATTCTAAAAAAACGCTTTTCTACGATCATTTGCGATTGGTGACTGCTTTGCAACATTTTGAAGAAAGTCGTTTTGACCGCGAATTTATGGTGCGTGAACTAAGAATGCAAAAAGAAACCGTACGTGCAGCTTCACTAAATCTCGATCTTGATAAAAAGTTGACGGAAAAAATGTCGTTGTATTACGGATTAGAAGCCATCCAAAATTTAGTGAATTCTTATGCAGATTTAACTCATGTTATTACAGGGAAAGTTACGCCAACGGTTACGCGCTATCCAAACGGATCAACTTGGGAATCGTATGGTTTATATGCAAATCTCAAGTATAAACTAACAGATAAATTCAATTTGAACGGTGGATTGAGATACAGTTACTACAGAATCAAAGCAGAATTTGACACAACTTATTTTCCCTTTCCATTCACGTCAACTGAGATGAAGAATGGGACATTAAACGGAAGTTTGGGTTTTGTTTTCGAAGCAAGTAAATCATGGCAAATGTATGCAAATGGAGCTTCAGGTTTCAGAGCGCCAAACATCGATGACATGGGAAAAGTGTTTGAATCAACACCAGGATATTTAGTGGTACCAAATACTACTTTGAAACCAGAAAAAGTGTACAATGCGGAAATTGGATTTGTAAAAACATTTGGAAGCTTTTTAAAATTCGATTGCGCTGGATATTATACGTGGCTAAGAGATGCAATGGTGCGTAAAGATTATGTTTTCAACGGATTAACACAAATCAATTTCTTAGGAAATCCAAGTAAAATCCAAGCGATGCAAAATGTTGCCAAAATTCGAGTGTACGGTTTTCAAGCTGGTGTGGAGGTTTTTTATAAAGGGTTTGGATTAAAAAGTACATTTTCCTACCAAAATGGAAAAGAACAAAGTGCCGACAGTTTGATTTATTATCCGCTACGTCATGCAGCTCCTATGTTTGGAAGTACACATTTGACTTATACCCACAAAGTAGTGAAGTTTGATTTTTACGCAGTTTACAATGGTAAAATGGACTATGAAGACCTTTCCTTAACAGAAAGATTGAATTTGTCTTATGCCAGAGATGTAAATGGTTTACCATATTCTGCCGCATGGTACACCTTAAATTTCAAAGTAGCTTACTATGTCAATCAGTATGTTTCAATGACAGCAGGTGTTGAAAATATTATGGACATTCTGTATCGTCCGTATTCCTCTGGTATAAATGCTTCGGGCAGAAATTTCATTGCTTCGTTAAGAGCAAGGTTTTAACAAATCAATTAAAAAATTAAAAATGAAAACTCAATCAAATACAATTTTAACGATTGCATTGTTCTCAATGTTAGTAATCGGAAAATCAAGTTTTGCACAACGTCGCGTTGCAGCTGGTGGTTGGCATTCAATTGCAATCTGTAGTGATAGCACTGTGAAAACTTTTGGAGAAAATGCTACTGGACAATTAGGAGATGGAAATTCAAATGATTTAAGCACTCCTTATACAATTCCAAGCCTTTCGCAGATTGTTTCCGTTTCCGCTGGAGGCGACCAATTGGAAGCACATTCTATGGCATTAAAAGCAGATGGAACTGTTTACGCTTGGGGGAGTAATTTATACGGTGCTCTAGGAAATGCAACCACAACGAATACTAATGTACCTGGACAAGTGCTTTTATTAACAGGAGCTACAGCAATTTCCGCTGGAGGTTGGCACTCAGTTGCTTTGAAAAATGACGGAACTGTTTGGACTTGGGGGTGGAACACCGACGGACAACTTGGCGATGGAACCACAGTTGATAAAACAATTGCCACTCAAGTTCCAGGTTTAACAGGAATTATTGCAATTTCAGCTGGAACTTATCACGTTTTGGCTTTGAAAAACGACGGAACTGTTTGGGCTTGGGGCGACAACATCAGCGGACAAGTTGGAAATGGAACAACAACAGACCAAACAACTCCCATTCAAGTGACAGGATTAACAGATGTTGTTGCTATTTCTGCAGGACGATTTTTCTCGATGGCAATTAAAAACGACGGAACAGTTTGGACTTGGGGAGAAAATCTTTACGGACAGTTAGGTGATGGAACAACAACAAATCGCACGACACCCGTTCAAGTTTCTGGATTAACCGATGTTACTACAACGGCTTATGCTACAGGAGCATTTCATTGTGTGGTCGTAAAATCCGATGGTACACTTTGGTCTTGGGGTAGAAATACCTATGGAAATTTAGGTGATGGATCTACAACACATCGTTCTTTACCAGTACTTGTTTCTGGATTAACTGATGCAAAAGGGCTTGCAGGTGGTACCAATTTTACATTATCATACAAAGCTGACGGTACGATGTGGAATTTTGGTAGAAATTTGAGTGGTCAATTAGGTGATGGAACTTTATTACAAAGAAACACTCCGTTTCAATCCGTATCTGATTGCCCAATCATTGAAGAACCAAACACAAATGGTATCAGTGAAAATGAACTTTTAAGTGCTGTATCAGCTTTTCCAAATCCTTCAAATGACGGAATTTTTAATCTTGAAATAGCAACTGAAGTAAACAATGGAAAAATTCAATTTGAAGTTGTAAATATGATTGGAGAACAAGTTTATTTTCAATCGGTTTCAAGTACTCAAAATGAAACGAAAACCATCGATTTATCGAATCAACCAAAAGGTGTTTATGTATTAAACATCAGTTTGAATGGTTCAAAAATCACCAAAAAATTAATTAATAATTAAAAGAAATAAAATGAAAAATAAATACAATACGAATTCATTCACAATGGGTTGGAGTAATTTTACTCAACTTTTTAGTGTGTTTTTTATCCTAATTTTAGGAACAAATCTACAAGCTCAAAAATTAACAGCAGGATGGTCGCATTCGCTTTCTATTTGCAACAATGGAAACACAGTGAATGCTTGGGGCGCAAATGCTCAAGGACAACTTGGAAACGGCGGAAATACTGATTTAACTTTGCCAACTTTGGTGAATGGTTTGACAAATGTTCGCGCAATTGCAGCAGGTTACCAACATACATTGGTCATCAAAAACGACAGTACGTTGCGTGCTTGGGGCGATAATACCGATGGACAATTAGGAAATGGAACAAATATAAGTTCATCAACGCCAATAACGATTCCAGGAATGTCAAGTATCAAAGCAATTTCAGGTGGAACTGCTGCTTACCATTCGTTGGCTTTAAAAGCAGATGGAACAGTTTGGACGTGGGGAAGAAATACTGAAGGTCAATTGGGGCAAGGAAATCTAACAAGTTTAAATACTCCGACACAAGTTGCCAATTTATCAGGAATAATTAAAATTGCTGGAGGTGAATACCACTCATTAGTGCTTAAAAATGATGGTACAATTTGGTCTTTTGGTAGAAACAACGAAGGTCAGTTGGGTGACGGAACAACAACAAACAGTTCAGTTCCTGTTCAAGTTCAAGGTTTGACAGATGTGATAGCAATTGCAGGTGGACGTTATTTTTCAATTGTTTTGAAATCCGATGGGACAGTTTGGACTTGGGGACAAAACAATTATGGACAATTAGGAAACGGAACAACAACTGCAAGCACAACACCGGTACAAGTTTCTAATTTAGCGAATGTTGTTGCCATTACAGGTTCAGCATTTCATGGAATCGCTTTATTAAACGACGGCACTTTGAAAACTTGGGGTCGAAATTCTGATGGTCAATTAGGTATCGGAAATACAACAAACAGTTCTTCAGCGGTTACTGTATCAACTTTAACAAACGTAGTTGAAATTGCAGCAGGAACAAACTACTCATTAGCGAGAACTGCAGATGGCACGCTTTACACTTGGGGACGTAATCCAAACGGGCAATTAGGTGACGGAACGTTAACAGGAAGAACTTCACCAGGATTGGTAGTTGGATTGTGTCCTACAGTTTCACCTGCACCTTTTGACAGAAACATTTCTGGAGGTTGGTCGCATACGTTATACATCTGTAATAATGGTGACGCAGTAAATGCTTGGGGAGCAAATGCTTTCAGTCAAGTTGGAAACGGTGGAACAACAGATGTTACAACGCCAGTTGTCGTAAATAATTTAACGAATTTACATGCTGTTACAGCAGGTTACCAACACACATTAGCTTTATTAAACGATAGTACAGTTTGGGCTTGGGGTGATAATACGGATGGACAATTAGGAAATGGGACAAATACAAGTGCAACAGCTCCTGTTCAAGTTAATGGTTTAACGCAAGTAATTGCAACTTCAGGTGGACAAGCTGGTTATCATTCTTTGGCTTTGAAAGCAGACGGAACAGTTTGGACGTGGGGAAGAAATTCTGAAGGTCAATTAGGTGATGGAACGTTAACAAGTAGAAATGCGCCCACTCAAGTTTTAAATTTAACAGGAGTTGTCGCAATTGCTGGTGGCGAATACCATTCATTGGCTGTAAAAAATGACGGAACAGTTTGGGCTTGGGGACGCAATAACGAAGGTCAATTAGGAAATGGAACAAATGTTAACAGTTCGGTTCCAGTTCAAGTGGAAGGTTTGACAGGATTTAAAAATGTTGCAGGTGGACGTTATTTCTCAATTGCTTTGAAAAATGACAGTACAGTTTACACATTTGGACAAAACAACTATGGTCAGCTTGGAAATGGAGCAACAGTAAATTCAACTTTACCAGTTCAAGTATCGAATTTAACTGGAGTAAAAGCCGTTACAGGAGCAGCATTCCATTGTTTGGCAATTGTGAACGACAACAGCGTTAAAACCTGGGGACGTAATTCAGACGGACAATTAGGAAATGGAACCACTGTGAATAGTTCAACACCAGTACAAGTAACAGGACTTTCAAATGTGATTGAAATAGCAGCAGGTACAAATTATTCAATTGCTAAGAAAGACAACGATTCATTATTCACTTGGGGACGCAATCCAAATGGACAATTAGGTGATGGAACATTGAATGGTAAAACAATACCAGGTGCCGTTTCAAATCTTTGTCCAACATGTGTTAACACAACAAGTAGTTTAACAATTTCTTCTTGCGATTCTTATACAGTTCCAAGTGGAAATCAAACAGTTACAGCAAGCGGAACTTATTTTGACACCATTCCAAATGCAGGAGGATGTGACAGTTTGATTACAATCAATTTGACAATAAACACGATTAATAACGGAGCAACGCAAGCAGGAAATGTGTTGACAGCAACGCAAACAGGTGCAACTTACCAATGGATTAATTGTTCGAACAATCAAGCAATTTCTGGTGCGACATCACAAACTTTTACTGCAACCGCTAACGGAACTTATGCTGTCATTGTAACTAAAAACAACTGTTCAGATACATCAATATGTTTGACGGTGAATACAATTGGACTTTCTGAATTGGAAGGAGCAAATTATGTTTCAGTTTATCCGAATCCATCCAAAGGATTGTTTCATGTTCAATTAACGAATAATGAAAATGTAGCAGAAAATACAGTTGTTTACAACCTTGTTGGTCAAAAAGTAGACGCACAAATCGAAACACTTAACAATCAAGAATTAGTGATCAATCTTTCTTCACAACCGACTGGAGTGTATTACATGACCATTCAAGTTGGCG
>RFNX01000408.1 GCA_009926905.1 Flavobacteriales bacterium | reverse complement strand
ACTTTCAATGAAGAAGTCATGAACTTCAATATAGGAACGGATGTTTTATGCTTCAATGATCCTTACACGCAAACGTTCATTACTTTCGATAAGGGGAAATTCGTGGAAGTAGAATCGTTACCCATCAAAAAATACAAATCGGGACGTGGTTTTATTGTTTACGAAGATTTGAATGGTAATCTTTGGAAGTACGAAAACGAAGAAAAAACGCAGCTTTCGAACTTTTCAACTACATTTTGGGATGTGAAAGACGACATCATCATTTGGACTGAAAACAGTTATCTTTTCTCTTATTCAAATGGTCAAAAACAACAAATTGCTTCTTACGTACCTTCTGATTATTTGCTTAAAAACAACATTTTCGCTTTCCGAAATTTGTTGGGAGGTGTGAGTGCAGTTGTCAATAATAAAGTGGAAGAAATCACCAACATGCAGGAAGCGGAATACGAGATTTACGGAAACAAAGTCTTGGTGCGTCTTCCAAACAAAACATGCATCGTACTAAGCGAAGGGAAAAAATTCAACAATTAGTTTATGAGATTGATTCGTTTTATAGCGTTGTTGTTTATTGTGTTGAAAGCAAGTTTATCAATGGCTCAAGTTCCAGCTTTTGATAAATTAGAAATGCTTTACGACCAACGACATTATAAAATTGTACACCGAAAAGCGAATCGTTTGTTGGACAATCCTGAGTATGATTTTTCAATGATACCAAAATACTATAAAGCGATAAGCAGCTTGCAATTGGTACAAGATCAATATTGGAAAGCAAACATCCGAAAGCGTTGGAAGAAGCATTTGCCTACTTAATTCAAATCAAACAATCGACAAAAGGTAAGCAAATTTTCGATGCACACACCTACGAACTGGCATCTTTACGAGTAGATTTAGAAAGCTGGATTTCAGATTTAAAACGTCAAAACAATTTAGAAGAAGCAAAGCTCATCAGCGGTAAAATTGCGCAACTTTTTGACGGAATTAAGTTCATCGAAGAACCAAAAGTAATCGACATCAATTACGCTAATAACACAGATGTACGATTGAAGTCACGCATTGAAATTTTGGAGTTTGCAAAAAAACAATTAGGTGTTCCTTACGTTTCTGCAGGCAACAATCCTACTGGTTTTGATTGCAGTGGATTTACAACGTATGTGTTTGCAAACTACAACGTGAAATTGCCTAGAAGAGCGAAAGACCAATACGAAGCTTCGCAAAAAATTAAAGAGAAAGATGCATATATGGGCGATTTAATTTTCTTTTCAAATGGAACTGAAATTTCCCATGTTGGTATGCTAATCAACGAACCGGGAAAACCAAAAGTGATGATTCATGCCAGTTCATCTAAAGGAATTTCGATTGTGGACATTGAAACTTCAACGTATTGGAAAGGTAGAATTGCGGGATATGGCAGAGTGGCGCAGTGATAATCTATTTTGCAATTCTTTTGCTTGATCAAAAGAATCAAAAATCAAGGCTCTGTATTTAGTTTGGTTCGCAATTTTCAATTCTGAAAAAAATCTTTTTCGTGCGAACCATTTTTGTTACTTTCTGAAAAAGTATTTTAGCGGTTGTTTTTTCAAAAAACCTCAAAATTAACTCTTTCAGTTCAGTACCAAAAACCTCAAAATACAAGGCCTGTAAAAGTTCGGCTAATAATTCTTATTCTTTTGTTATTCTGTATCGATTTATTTTCTGAGGTTTTCGCTTAGTCTTTCAATTTCTCTTCAACTTCACTTCAACTTCACTTCAGCATTTCTTGAAAAAAGAATGCCAAGTGAACAAATTAACAAAAGCACAATTTGTGAAATAGATGCAAAAGTGGATGGTGTTTTTATTGCGATAATTGTCGTTGCAACAGTCAATACTAACAAACCAAAAAGTAAGGTTCGAACGCGTTGTTCTTTTCGTTGGATGAAAGCTACAAATAAGACAAAAACCAAAGCTATCAAGGGATAAAACAACCAACGCCAGTGATGTATTAACAAATGAGGACTGTTAAGAATGATAAAATTTGAAATCAATTGCGAAATGAAGAACACACTTAAAACTATCTTGATAGAGCTTTTAGTTTTCTTCACTAAGAAACTTAGAAGGAAAGCCAAAAAACTCAAAGTACAAGCAATGAATGCATTCAGCCAAGGAAACAATTCCAATTTGATGACTTTATAGCCCGCAAAGAGCGCCAAAGCACCAATGAATATTCCCAGGATGACTGATAGTTTTTTGAAACCCATTTTATAAATTTTTGATGATTGAGGTTTGATGATTGATTAAAATATTCAAAATCAAAAATTAAAATTCAAGCATTTCTTATTGATTTTTCCGTCGCACAAACCAACTGCCACAAAGCTCTCGCACCAACATTTGCATCCCAATCACCTGATTCTCCTGGTGCCACTTCATTCAAATCAAACGCGATGATTTTTCTGCCAGATTCCACTAATTTAAAGAATAAATACGAGATTTCTTGCAATTCAAAACCACCTAAAACGGGCGTTCCTGTATTTGGACACAATTCTGGTTTCAAGCCGTCGATGTCAAATGACAAATAAACGTTTTGTGGCAAATACGAAATAATTTCTTCGACTTGTTGTGCCCACAATTTTCCTTCGTATTGTTCGTTTTTTAAATTCCAATCGTAAAACGTCTGAATGCGATTTTCGTTTGCAGAATAGTTCACTTCACGTTCCGAAATATCGCGGATCCCAACTTGTACCAATTTCGTCATGTTGGAACAGTTTTTCAAAACGTTGTCCATTATACTCGCATGCGATTGCGCAAAACCTTCATACGCTTCACGTAAATCTGCATGTGCATCTATTTGAAGCACACCAAATTCACTGTATTTCTCATTCAAAGCTTCAATTAAACCCAATGGCGTGGAATGTTCTCCACCTAAAACCGCAGGAATTTTCCCTTGCTCTAACAATCCCAAACAACGTTGTTTCAAATTCTCTTTCAAGGCCAAATGCGCCGTATTTATTTCCTCGATTTGCGCACTGAATTTTTCCATTGCTTTTTCTTCGCCGTGGGTTTCCAAATAGGAAATGTATTCAATACTCAATTCACAACAATGATCGTTTATTTCTTTCCATTCTGCTGAGATTGGCGCCATAAAAACTTTTGTATCGTAAGCTCTGTCTAAGTTTGGGTGATAAAAATCCAATTGCGTAGAAGCATCCAAAACAGCTTGAGGTCCATTGCTCGTTCCTTTTCCGTAAGAAGCTGTTGCGTCCCAAGGAATCGGGATGATAACGATGCTTGCTTCATCTTCTGTGTATGGAAAACCAAAAATATTTCCGTTTGCTATTCCTACTCCATTCGGATCAAAATTTGTCATTATTTCGTTGTATTATAAAATTCTACTGCTTTGCGAACAGAACCGTGCTCCTTTAATAAAAGCGCTGCTGCTTCGTTCGGTATGTTTAACTCTTCGGCAATCATGCGCGTTCCTCTGTCCACCAATTTGTGGTTGCTGAGTTGCATGTCCACCATTTTATTTCCTTTCACACGTCCTAATTTTATCATCAACGACGTGGAAATCATATTTAAAACCAATTTTTGAGCTGTACCCGATTTCATACGTGTGCTTCCTGTCACAAATTCAGGACCTACAATTGGTGCAATTCCAAAATCAGCTAATTGCGCTAAAGGCGAATCGGGATTGCAAGAAATTCCTGCTGTTAATATGTTATGCTCTTTCGCTTTTTTCAATGCTCCCAACACATAAGGCGTTGTTCCTGAAGCTGCAATTCCAACAATTGTGTCTAAATTTGTCAAATCGTAGTCCGCTAAATCAATCCAGGCTTGGTCGACATTATCTTCTGCAAACTCAACTGCTTTTCGTATTGCCGCATCGCCACCAGCAATCAATCCCACCACAATTCCGTGATCGATTCCAAAAGTTGGGGGACATTCGCTTGCATCCACAATTCCAAGACGACCGCTTGTTCCAGCACCTAAATAAAACATCCTTCCGCCCTGTTGCATTCTCGGAAAACACGCATCCACAAAAGCTTGAATCGCTGGGATTTCTTTTTCAACAGCAAGCGCAACCGTTTGGTCTTCACGATTGATATTCGTTAACAAATCAAGCGTTGACATTTGTTCCAAATGCTCGTAATTCGAACTGGATTCTGTAACTTTTTTCATCTTAAACCAAGTAAGCTTTAGAATCTGTTTCGCTCAATTCGATTTCTACACGGTCTTTCAAGGTAGTTGACAATCCCAAACCTACAAAATCTGCTTTAATTGGGTAACGTCGGTGTTGTCTATCCACCAAAGCCACAGTTTTGATTGCTTTCGTTGCTTGTTCCAAAAATTTAATCAGGGAATATTGCATCGTTTTACCAGAATTGATCACGTCGTCCACCAAAACAATGTAACCGCGTTTGATTTCAGATTCGTCGATACTCAACATAATTGGTTCGCTCCAAGGTTCGTCTTTGTTAACTTTCACCTCAAATGGAATCACTTCGATGTCAGAATTCTCGCGGATAATTGTTGCAAAACGTTGCGCCAGCACATTTCCATTTCCGGAAATTCCACCGATGTAAATTTTTTGCTCTTCGAAACAATTCTCCAATATTTGGTGTCCCAAACGAATGATTTTTTGCTGAATTTGAGCGTGATTTAAGATTACTTGCATTCCCAAAAATGTTTGTACAAAGATAAATTAAACATTCTAAACTCGGAAGCGAATTGTAAAATGAAAAAAATGAATTGAACCATAAACTGACTTTAAAATGAAAGTTGAAATCCCGATAGCAACCAGGAGAGAACTGAAAGTTGAGATTCATTTGTGAAAATTCTGTCAATTTTTAAAAAGTTAATTTGGCGCCTAAACCCGCTATTCGCTGTATCTCCGACTTTCTCGCTCTCTCAATTATTCTCACAAAGCTTCAACACTCTCTTTTTTCGATATCACTTTGTTAAGTCGGAGGATGCCGCTGCTATCGGGGGCGTGGTTAAAAGAATCCTATTACAATTCATTTATTAAAAACCTAATCTCTTTAAAATAAAATCCTTTAAAAAGCTTTTTTCTTTTCTAAATATTTGGGGATATTCTTTTTTCCATTTCTCAGTAATATAATCCAAATTCACCATTTTCTGATAGGATAAAAAGAATCTGTAATTATACTTTACATTATCATGTGTGAATTCTATGATATTATTATTTCCTGAATCCATTCCTTTGAGGAAGCCTGTCATTTTTCCTTCAAAACCAACAATTGTAATTTTCAAATCTGAGATTTCATTTATTGGAATCGCATCTGATTTATTGATTTTTATACCAAATTCAT
>RFNX01000138.1 GCA_009926905.1 Flavobacteriales bacterium | reverse complement strand
GATGTTGGGTGGAATTGCTGGGGTCCAGCCTACTGAAGTTGTGGTAATTGGCGCTGGAACAGTCGGAGAATTTGCAACGCGTTCAGCAATTGGATTAGGAGCATCGGTTAAAGTTTTTGACAATTCTTTATCCAAACTTCGTCGACTTCAAAACGATATAGGTACACGTGTTTACACTTCGATTTTACAACCAAAAGTTTTGGCAAAAGCAATTCGGAGAGCTGATGTGGTCATTGGTGCTTTCCGAGTTCCCTTAGGCAAAACTCCTTGCGTGGTAACTGAAGAAATGATACAGAGTATGAAGTCCGGTTCTGTAATTGTGGACGTGAGCATTGACCAAGGTGGTTGTTTTGAAACTTCTCGCGTTACCAATCACAACGAACCAACTTTTGTAAAACACGGCGTCGTTCATTATTGCGTTCCAAACATTGCCTCTCGTGTTTCACGAACAGCATCTTTTGCATTATCTAATATTTTTACTCCGCTCGTTCTAGAAATGGGCGAAAAAGGAAGCGTTGAAGATATGGTTCGCTCTCATAAAGGTTTCCGAAATGGCGTTTACATTTACAAAGGTGTACTCACGAATGAAGTACTTGGAAAAGTTTTCAACCTGAAATTCAAAGACATCAATTTGCTTTTGCCAGGAATTGGAACGTAATGGAAGTAATTGTTCCTTTAAACTTTCCTCCCACAAAGCTTGACTTAAATCGAAAATCGGGTAAGATTTATGTAAAATGTTTGGTGCGTAAAAAATCAATTTTATGTACGCCCGAAGAATGGGTGCGTCAACACATTATTGCCCATTTAATCCATGATTTAAATTATCCTACGACCTTAGTTGGCGTTGAGAAATCCATTCAATATAACGGACTTACCAAACGCTGGGACATTGTCGTTTTCAACAATGAGTTCAAACCGCATTTATTAGTGGAATGCAAAGCACCGACCATCACGCTTTCAGATGACACTTTGAAACAAGTTTTCAGCTATCAAAACCAGCTCAATTGCGAACTGATTGTCATTTCAAACGGATTGGACACACACACTTGGAGAATAAACAAAGAAGCTGTTACTTTAGAGAAATTAGATGCGATTCCTGGGAGGTAAAAGTTGACTTCGAGAGCCTCAGTCAACTATTTTCTTTTAATTCAACATTAATAATTCAACATTAAGCATTGATTTTTGCCGCCATTTCCGCATACATTCCAAGTTTTCTCAGGTTGTTGCAACACCATAATTCAACTTCAAACGAGGATTTAAGAGATATCTGAAGCTTTTAGTCTTAAAGTCCCAATGTCTTTAAATCCTAAAATCAATGAAAAAGCTTTTCGGTTACGTAGGGGCGTGGAGTAATTTACTTTGAAATTATTTTTTCACAGAAATAAACTTATATTTGGTATTGAAAATAGAGGAAACAAATATTTGTGAAGTACCTAAATTTGTCGGTATATGCATATTAATGTTT
>RFNX01000139.1 GCA_009926905.1 Flavobacteriales bacterium | reverse complement strand
AATCTTTAATAATAGATTGGTTTTTTTATTTTGTTGAGATCACTAACAAAGGAACGTTTGAGTGATGTAGTACTTTTTGCGTTACGCTACCCATAAATAAATCTTCCAAAATTCTTCTGCTATGTGAACCCATTACAACATAATCAATTTTTTCTTTTTCGGTAAAATCAATTATTGCATCAGCAGCGTCACCTTCCAAAGTAAAAGTTAGAATTGAGTGATCATTCAGATGTTTTTTAATAGATTCTAGGTACCTTTTAGACTCTTCCTTCAGGTTTTCAATTGGATTTTCGAAAAGATAATCTTCATTTAAAAAACCTTCAAAACCCATTATCGGTTCATACCTTATTGAAGAATAATACGCTAAATCAGATACAACATGAACCAAAGTTAAATTTGCATTCATGGACTTAGCAAGTTTATACCCTTCCTCAGCAACCTTTTCAGCACTAGGATTAAAATCAACTGCGATTAATATATTTTTCATGTTCTTTTTTCTTCTAAGATACAAAGTATATGTTTAAAATTTATGAATTTAGATTTTTTGTGACTCATGCAAATGATTGAATGCTTTGCTCAAGTTGTTTATTACATCTGATATTAACATTGATTCTTCAGATTGCGATTTAAGTGTATAATCCGCGGCTAAAGAATGTATGTAAACACCTAGAATTGCTGCATCAGTTGAATTGTAACCTTGCCCAAGAAAAGAAGTAATTATTCCTCCTAAAGCATCGCCAGAGCCACCTTTTGCCAAGCCTGCGTTCCCAATTGTATTAACAAAAACTTTGTTTGAAAATGTGATGATTGTTTTAGAACTTTTTAAGACAATAATAATATCTTGTTCAAATGCAATTTTTGTAGCAGACAGAATTCTTTCTTCATGTGTTCTATGATCTCCAAATAATCTGTCAAATTCCCTTTCGTGTGGTGTAATTATTGTTTTTTTCGGAATTGAAATGAGATGTTCAGATTGTGAAATTAATGTTAAAGCATCTGCATCTAGTAGGAGGGGGCATTTCACATTTTTAAGGATCAATTCGAGAAGTTCTTTTGATTCTTGATCTATACCAAATCCTGAGCCAATAGCAATGGCATTAAATTTTGAATAATTAATTTCTTTAGTTTCTCGAAATTCAATCATCGCTTCTGGAACTGCAATCTGCACTATTTGACGTTCTTGAAATGGAACGTTCACACTGACTAAACCTGCACCAGAACGCAAACATCCTAAAGTAGAAATAACAGCAGCACCCATTTTCCCAAGGTTACCATTTATTAGAAGACAATGACCAAAATCGTTTTTGGAACTGTCTTTTTTTCTTGTTTTGAGAATGGATTTTACTAAATCTAAAGTGATTTCTTGCATAAAATAGTTGAGTGACTAATAAGTTTAAAAATCTAATTTTTAAATGAATTTGGTGGGGTTGATGTATTGGAAAAGACCTTTAAGTAAAAAAAATAAAGAGAGAAAATCAGCATGAAAATGATGTAAAAAAATCGAAAATGACGCTCTCGCTCTCTTTCTCTTTTTGTTTTCGTGACCTCGCCAGGAATCGAACCTGGATCAAAAGTTTAGGAAACTTCTATTCTATCCGTTGAACTACGAAGTCTAAAGTAATACCAAAGTTAAGAAACTATTTAAGTGAGTAAGTTTATTTCTTTTTCAATTATTGACCACACTTTTTCAGCTGAATAGTCCCAATTAAATGCTTGACTTCTTTCAACACCCTTAATAGCTAATTCTGTCTGAAGTTCTTTATTCAAACCAATTTCAATCATTCCTTTAGCAATTGAATCTATATCAAATGGATTGCAATAAATTGCCGCATTTCCTGCTACTTCGGGTAAACAAGTTGCGTCAGCTACTAGTATTGGAATTCCACATTTCATTGCCTCAACTAATGGAATTCCAAAACCTTCGAAATAAGGAATATACGTTAATGC
>RFNX01000141.1 GCA_009926905.1 Flavobacteriales bacterium | reverse complement strand
ATAGTTTCAAATCTCAAATTTTTATACTGTTTTGATTTACAGTCATTAATTCGATTGAAACCGAATAACGTGTTACAATCAACTAAATCTGAAAGGTTATGAAAATGAAAAATAGAAACTTTTTTGGCATCGTATTTCAAAGATAAAAATTCATTTCAAATATACAAGTCGTCCATCCTTCAAATTAATTCACGCCTCGACGGAAACGGAAAGCTTTGTGAACTGAAGCACACAGCCATAACACTAAAAAAGCGACTGAAAGAAGCTCTTTTTGGGGTTTAAATGGCGTGGTAGATTTAGGAGCAAACTTGGAGGTGTAGGCGGGAATGGCGCAAAAATATTTAGTTAACTTTTTGAAATTAGCAGCAAGCTCAATACTATAATTCATTCAAAAAATCTTTTGCAGAAGTTGTTTTCAATTTATCTTTTTTGAAAAGCGCGACTTCTTTCAAACCTGCTTTTACATTTTCTATAACCTCCTCTTTCTCCGATTCTTCATCCGTTTCAATTTTCTTTACATAATGTAAATTTTTCGCCAATTCAATGAAATGATCATATTTTTTGTCAGTTGTAAAAATGGTCACTTTTCTCATATTCAGTGAAGAACCGTGTTTAAATTAATTTTTAAACGCTAATGTAAATTTAT
Source organism: Flavobacteriales bacterium (assembly GCA_009926905.1). Lineage (GTDB taxonomy): Bacteria > Bacteroidota > Bacteroidia > Flavobacteriales_D > Crocinitomicaceae > UBA952. Next base: position 784 of record RFNX01000141.1, on the reverse strand, counting down.
TCATTTTGAAGCAGTTTGCATATTATCGTTTAGCGATTTGTTACAAATTAATTTATCATTCGTTACATTTGTAAAAACGTTGAACTATGACCACAATAGTTATTAAAAAAGATACCAAGCAGTCAAGAGCAATTATTGAGATGTTGAAAGCGTTTAGTTTTGTTGAAGTTCACGAAGATGAAAAAAGTCCTTACAATCCTGAATTCGTTGAAAAAATTAAACGAGCTGAAAAGGAAAAGGGAAAAGTAATGACGAATGCTAAGGATTTATGGGAAAGTATAAAGTAGAAATCCAACCTACAGCAGAAAAAGATTTATCAAAACATAAAAAGTCCGGAAATAAAGCAACACAACTCAAAATCATTAAAATGCTTGATGAATTGACCGAACATCCATATTCAGGTACTGGAAAACCCGAGCTTCTTAAATATGAACTGCAAGGTTACTGGTCGCGTAGAATAAATCAAAAAGACAGATTGGTCTATAAAGTTCAAGAAAATATTGTTACTGTTTTTGTTCTTTCTGCATGGGGACATTATTCGGATAAGTAATTTTAAATTACCATGCCCTACCAAATTGTCCTTCCAATTTTTGAAATTAAACCAAGTCGATTATCAAAAGTTTCGTTGGTTCTTATGTATGCAGGGCTCGTGTTTTTGTTTTCTAATAGATTCTTTTTCGAGGTTGAATTGCTTTACTTCATAGCATTAGGATTTCTTTTACCTGCTGTTTTAATCGAAATTTCTATTAATAAAACTAAAGATGCTGGTTTAATCTATTTTGAT
>RFNX01000516.1 GCA_009926905.1 Flavobacteriales bacterium | reverse complement strand
CCTAATAGCGTAATTAATTCTTGGACACAAAACTAAGTTAACAATAATTAGATTTGTGTATGTCAAAACATCGTAAAAGTTGGTCTTCAGAAGACAAAGAAAAGATTGTTCTTCATTCGAATGAACATGGTATTAGTAAAACAGTTAGGGAATTTGGAGTTTCTGCTGTTAGCATTTATAATTGGAAATCGAAGTATGAACAACTCGGCAAAGAAGGTTTGGGAGTTGGTTCTATGACGGAACAGGAACGTGAGCTAAAGCTATTGAGACGCGAGAATCAAGCTTTAAAAAGACTTGTGGCAGATAAAGAATTAGCCATCCAGGTAAAAGATGCACTTTTAAAAAAAAGTCAATTTCCAAAGAAATAAAGATGATGGTTATCGATGAGTTTTTAGAACAAGGGAAACCTAAACACCTCTTGCTTAAGTATGTAGGATTGCCAAGTAGCAGCTATTATTATACGTCAACAGGTACTAAAGCAGGTAAACGACCAGCTAATTATGTATATGATAATGAGGGAAGTAGTCATGATTTAAAGTATGTCACTGAAAAAATTAGCGAACTTCTGGCTGGTGAATTTGTAGATTATGGTTATTATAAAACGTATCGTTATCTAAATGATGAATTAGGCCTGAATATAGGATCTTACCGTACTTATAACCTAATGAAAGAGAATGGTTTACTTAAATTCCAAAGAGATAAGAAAAAACGATCAAATCGGAATTGGGTCAAAGAATTAGTTCCAAATGTAGCATCTGAATTTTCATTTCTGGAATTTGATATAAAGTATGTTTACATACAGGGAACAAGGACAAACACTCAGGTTCTTACAGTTATTGACGTTTATTCTAGGTGGGTATTAGGACAATATATCGCCAATAGTATTAAATCTGAAGACGTAATTAAGCTTTTTGAAGAACTGTTTAAAAATTACCCATTACCAGAACAATTCATCGTTAGAAACGACAATGGATCTCAATTTGAAGCATTAATTGTTCAAGATTTTTTGAAGAATAAAGGAGTGATTCAAGAATTTACGAAACCTGCAACACCAGAACAAAATGCACATATTGAATCCTATCATTCAATAATGGAAAGTGCTGTTTGTCAACGATTTGAATTTCAGAATTTGCAAGATTTTCAAGAAACAATGGTACGATGGAAAAAATTCTATAATTTCGAAAGAATTCATGGTGGATTGAAGTATAAATCCCCAAAAAAATTCCTCGAGTCAATTGGTGTAAGTATTGACCCAAAATGGAATAATTAAATTAAATATCGTGTCCAATTAATTGCGTTTAAGACAC
>RFNX01000601.1 GCA_009926905.1 Flavobacteriales bacterium | reverse complement strand
GGTTTTAATAATTGTTTCAAAAGAACTATTTTATCACTTCTAGCTCTTTTCCAACCTTAATAAAAGCATCAATTGCTTTATCTAAATCTGCAATTGAATGAGCAGCTGAAATTTGAGTTCTAATTCTCGCTTGACCTTTCGCTACGACTGGATAAAAGAATCCGACAGCATAAACTCCTTCATCTAAAAGCATATTCGCGAACTTTTGTGACAATGATGCGTCATACAACATAATTGGTACTATTGGAGAATTTCCTGGCTTTATATCAAATCCAGCGGCGATTATTCTTTCTTTAAAATAATTTGTATTTGCTTCCAATTTATCTCTTAACTCAGTTGTTTGACTTAATAAATCAAAAACTTTAATTGAAGCACCAACTATTGCAGGAGCTAAAGAATTTGAAAATAAATATGGTCTTGATCGTTGACGTAACATTTCGATGATTTCCTTTTTTCCTGTTGTATAACCACCCATAGCTCCACCTAATGCTTTTCCCAAAGTTCCTGTGATAATATCAACTTTATCCATAACTCCACAATGTTCAGGAACTCCGCGACCTGTTTTACCAATAAATCCAGCTGAATGGCATTCATCTGTCATTACCAAAGCGTCATACTTGTCAGCTAAGTCACAAATCTCATCCATCTTAGCAATATCTCCATCCATTGAGAAAACACCGTCTGTGACAATTATTCTGAAACGTTGATTTTGAGCTAATTTCAGTTGCGCTTCTAAATCAGGCATATCTGAGTGCTTATAGCGATAACGTTGCGCTTTACATAGACGCACTCCATCTATAATTGAAGCGTGATTCAATTCATCAGAGATAATTGCATCTTCTTCTGTAAACAATGGCTCAAAGACACCACCATTTGCATCAAAAGCTGCTGCATAAAGAATTGTATCTTCTGTACCGTAGAATTCTGCAATTTTACGTTCTAATTCTTTATGAATATCTTGTGTTCCACATATAAATCTAACGGATGACATACCATACCCATGAGAATCTAAAGCATCTTTTGCAGCATTTATAACTTCTGGATGTGAGGATAAACCTAAATAATTATTTGCACACATTATTACAACATCTTGTCCTGTATTAACTTTTACATTTGCACCTTGTGGAGTTGTAATGATTCGCTCTCTTTTTAATAAACCATTCTCTTCAATTGATTTTAATTCATGAGAAAGTGTTTCTTTAATTTTTCCGTACATAGTTTATTTTTTAGTTCGTTCTTTAATTTTTTTTGTAATAAGATTACTTAACAATTGAGCTTCCTTTTCTTCTAATTTTCTCCCAAATTTTATTAGTTTTCCAAAATGATCAAATGAAAAACGTTCTCCTCCATTTACCCATGGAGAAGATTCCCAAATTGATTGAATCGAGGTTGATTCGGGAATATCGTACTTCATATTATTAATATTCTCGAAATAATATGGTACAG
>RFNX01000645.1 GCA_009926905.1 Flavobacteriales bacterium | reverse complement strand
GTTTGATGATGAGAACACAACATTTCCCCACCGGTTTAGAATGATTACTTCCGTGTTTTCGGGTACATTTTCAATTTCAAAAAGATCATTTATCCCGTCTGAATTTGGGGTAAACACATTGGGTATGACAACATTTGCTACGCTACTGTCTGTTGGTTCTTCATTTGCACATGGCAAAACAACTATCTGATCACTCCCCAAGCCACATGTACTCGTTACTGTGGCACTGAAAATCCCAGGACTTGTAACGGTGTAAAATTGACTAGTATTTGTAGATGCATCTCCACCCCACGACCAAGATGTTCCTTCACCAGCATTTAACAGAAGTGTATCTCCTTGACATAGATAAACAGTGTCTGGTCCAAACTGAATTTGTGCTTCATAATTGTTGTAAAAAATCCATGAAGGAAAATTGGGGAGAGAGAAAAAACCTATCGAAGTATTGGGGTCATTCGGAAAGGATAAAACACCAGAGCTGACCGTTGGTACTGAGGTATTTGGGCAATTAATCGTTCCCAAAACCGTAGTAAAACCGAAACTTTGTTCCGTGAAATAGATTTTTCCATCTGAAGCTAATTGCAAATACAAACCATTGAAGTTTGACTCAATAACTTGTGCAGTTGATTCCAAGGTTTGTCCCGTTTGAGAAGGGGCAAATACGTTGTATTGCACCAATTGATTAACAGATAAAATTTGATCGAATATTGATGCATACAAATAAGACTCATTTGGAGAAAACTCAAAATAATTAGGCCATGTAGCTCCTAAATCACTTTCAAGAGTAAGTACACCTGTCGATAAATTGAAGTCATAAAGTCCCGCGGATGTCATCACTTTGTTGCAGCAAGGTGCTCCAACGCCACTCTGGGTTGGGCTAGACTTGATGATGCCAAACCCACTGTAAAATGCTGGGTAAGGATAGACTCCAGCAAGTTGAACACCGTTTTGATTGACACTGTAAACTCCGATACCGCTTGTATCTTGATTGATTAAAATCCAGTAATCTGTTCCATTTGCATGGCGAATAGCACAAATCCCTTCGTATGAGTAATCATATACTTGAACATCTGCTTCAACAACATCTCCCAAACCACCATTCAGCGTCATATCGATTTTAAAATAGCGCAATCCTTTACCATTAGGTTCTGAAGGAACTACCCCGTCTACATCAAATTCAAGTTCTTCCATCGTAAAAAGATAATATACGTTGGGCTCACTTGGAGCAGGAACAACAACCGATGATTGCGCTGCACTCCACCCACCGCCTTCAGTTCCTTGCATGTCGTACATGACCTGATTGTTCTTGTTCCAGATTTTACCACCGTCTTGACCACTTATTGGAAGCCTACCGCCGCCATTGGAGTAAAAAAGTAAATTTCCGTTTTCATCACAATAGGAAGTACTTCCTTCAAAAGTGAACATTTGACTTCCTGATGCTTGCAGCGCATAACCACCGTTAAAATCTAAACTGTGTCCGGCTCCAAAATGCCAAACATTGGCCTCCTTTTGGGCAAATGAAGCGCCAAAAAAGAGCAAACATATGAGTAAGATCGGTATATTCATCGCATTAAATTTACATGACCAGAAGTTGATTTTGGTTTATCCTGATTTTTAAGTTTGTAATTAAGTTTATACGTATAAGTGCCAACCGTTGCTTTTTCACCTTTTGATCCAACACTTCCATCCCATCCAATTTCTGGATCGTTTGACAAAAATATCAACTCTCCCCAACGGTTGTAAATTTCTAATTGAAAATTGCTTGTTTCAATACCATAGCCATATATGTTGAATAGGTTATTAAATTCATTCCCATCCGGGGTAAAGGAATTGGGTATGAACAAGGTGTAATTTTCAAAAACAGTAATGGTTCCAAATATTGAATCAGAACAACCGTTAGCATTACTCACAGCCAATTGAACCTCGTAATCTCCTCCAGTATTATTCGGAAATAAGAATTGGGGGTTTTGTTCAGTACTCGTTTCTATTGATGGTGGTACATTGAAGGTCCAATTCCATGAATTAATCTCACCTGAGGATTGATCTGTAAAAGATACCAAAGGATTGTCCACTTGAACAACTGTAGGAGATGTCGAAAATCCAGCTTGTGGGCTTGGAAGTGAAATTAACGCATTTGAAATGAGTGTATCATAGACGCAGCCAAGTGAATTGGTCAATTGAAGTTCAACGGAATAGGTTCCCGGTTGATTAGGGGTGAAAATAAACGTTTCATCACTTGAAGAAACTATATTGTTGATCAGCCAAGTTTGACTCGTAAATGTATTTTGGTTGGTTTGATTGGTTAGTGTAAAAGATTCTGGCCAACAAAGTACGGTATCTAGAAAAGATATTTGTGGATTTACCGACGGAGCTACTGTAATATCAAGGCATTCGGAAAGTGTGTCACCATTGGCATCTGTAACGATTAAACAGGCTGTTCCACTTGTTTGAGGTTGAAACGTAAATTGAGCATCATTGCTGACTACATTCCCATTAAACGACCATTGGTAAGAAAAAGGTGCTATGCCACCAGTATTAGTAAGTAAGGCGGGAGATACATTTTCACCGAAACAGACAGAAGTATCATTTGATATAGAAATCTGCCAATCTGGTATAGTCACAAATGGATTAGTGCAACAGGTTCCTCCATCGGATAAATCGTAGATTTCAGTTAGCCAACAATTGTATTGCGTGTGATGAAATCGCAAATTACCGTTGAAAGTATTTAAGAAATAACCTACAACTTCATCGGGAGTATTTCCTCCTCCTGCATAATAAATAGTATCGCATTGTCCACTGACTCCAACCATTAAATTGCTTGTGTAAGCTTGACCATTTTGATGTTCAGGCCTATAATTCATTGTTGGAGCTGTCAAAATTTGTACAATGGAAGGATTCACACCGGTAATACTGGTTGTGAAATTTCCCAATCCACAGTTATTGTTGTTTTGATTGGAATTAAAACCTGCGTATAAGACCTCTGTGATGTTTCCTACAAACGGACCGTTGATATTTACAATTACTGGTTCATACGTACAAATTCCAATTTTTAGGTTGGGAATGTTTTGGTCGCAGTTGATATTAAGTGTTCCGCCGTCATAGTTAGAATAAATAACCACATTTCCATCCTGATTACAAATGGGAGAAGTGTTTACCACTGGTTGATTAGTGTTGTAAAGAAGATACCATTGATGCGTCATCCCTGACGGAGGCACACCTGCTGCACCAAAAGCGGATGGAAATAAGCAGTTTGAGTTGGCATTTGTCCCAAATTGCTGCGGTACCCATGTTACTCCATTATTTACTTGGATATTTTGAAAATCGGTAGGTGCATTTCCCGTTCCAATTCGAATCCCTACTTCAATTGGAGTTTGGGTGCTATTAACCGAAGAAAAATCACCATAAACAAACTCAATACCGGGCAAGATATATGAGGTAAAGTTGAGTTT
>RFNX01000482.1 GCA_009926905.1 Flavobacteriales bacterium | reverse complement strand
GTTCTTGAACCGTGTGGACGATATGATCATGTTCAAATCTTTGGGTAAAGAAGAAATTCTTAAAATCATTGATTTGGAATTAGAGAAATTGTACCAAAGAATCAACAGTTTGGGTTACAACGTTGACTTGAGCGAAAAAGCGAAAGACTTTATTGTTGAAAGAGGATACGATGAGAAATTTGGTGCGCGTCCATTGAAACGTGCGATTCAAAAATACATCGAAGATCCACTCGCTGAAGAAATCATCAACTCAAGTTTACTCGAAGGAGACACGATTTATCTAGATTTAGAAGATGGAAAAGAAGAGCTTTCTGTAAACATAAAAAAAGCAAAAGCAACGAAGAAAACAGCTGAATAGTTTTCGGAAATAAAATCATAAAAAAACCGCTTTAAAAATAGAGCGGTTTTTTTGTTGGGTTAATCTTTTACAATAAATAATACACTTTTAAATCTGAATGTCGCATTAGCTAAACCAAGTAATCAACTTTGTTTGATAAAATACCCTAAAAACTCTCTGTTTCCGTCGCCACCTAGAATTGGGGAATCCATCACATCTTGAAATAAAAGATTGTTTTTCTCGCACATATTCATCACGTTTTCAATAACTTCTGGAAAAAGAGCAGTGTTTTTAACGATACCATTTTTATTCAAGTTTGCTTTTCCAACTTCAAATTGTGGTTTGATCAACAATACTACCCAAGCTCCTTCTTTCAAAAACGGATGCACAAAAGGAATGGTTTTTTCCAATGAAATAAAAGAAACGTCAACCACTAAACCGTCCACTAATTCTGGAATTAACTTTAAGGTCAAGTCACGCACGTGTGTTTTTTCAAGGTTGATAACGCGCTCGTCTTCTTTGATGCGTTGGTGCAATTGATTCGAACCAACATCAACACCAAACACTTTCGAAGCGCCATTGTGCAATAATACTTCCGTAAATCCACCGGTCGAAGCACCTAAATCGATAAATGTTTTGTCTTTACAAACTAAATTCCATTTTTCTAAAGCACCAATTAATTTCAAAGCACCTTTGGAAACCCAAGGGATTTCTTCGCCCAATACTTGAATTTCAATATCAATTGGGAATTTCTTACCCGGTTTCGTAATCAATTTTCCGTTGATTAAAACTCCAGATTCAGTAATTATTTGCTCCGCTCGAACCCTTGTTGATACAAGTTTTCGGTCGATTAGTATTTTGTCTAAGCGTTCTTCTGACATTTGTTTTTTATTGAATTCTCCAAGTCAAAATTGAAATGGGGTGCAAAGGTAGTATAAATGAATGTAGAATTTAGAACGTAAAATGCAGAATGACAAATTGCTAAAAATGAAATAAAATAGGTAATGAATTTCTATCTTGGAATAAGAGGTGATTTTCCGAATGTAATCAGAATTCAAGTTGAATCGATAAAAAACGTTTAGAACAATTAAAAAATAGTTTTACTTCACCACTACGTTTGAAAATTTCAAATCAGACAATTCATCTTTCATGTGGCCATTATGATCTTTCTTGAATACGTAAGTTCCTTTTCTTGGTGAATCACTAAAACTACCATTGATTTCCTCATTTGGTTGAAGTTTTAAGGTAAACGTATATTCTTCATTTTTGCAAGTCATACAATTTCCATCGTAATACGCTTCAATGTAATAGGTAACGACTCTCGGGCTGTTTGAAGTGTTCTTCACATGTAGAATTTCATATTCAAGACCAAATTTTCTATCGTTTGCATCTGTACATTTTAAAGTTGTCGTTCTAATTTGAATAACTCCAAAAGTAAACTCGCGTTGCGCATTTAATGAAATTCCTAGTAAAGTAAAAAGAACAAGAGAGAATATTGTTTTCATAACTTCATGATTTGTAACAAATATAGAACTTTTAGCAATAGTTTCGATTGTTGATTAAATCAAATATTCACAAAGCTTCGTTTCTGAATCAAAATCAAACTAGAATTCAAAGTAAGTGACTAAATTTGCTTTCAAAATCACAATTTATGGCAGACGATAAAAAAATCATATTTTCAATGGTGGGAGTTTCCAAAGCAACTCCTCAAGGAAAGCAAATTATTAAGAACATTTACCTCTCTTTCTTTTACGGCGCGAAAATCGGAATCATCGGTTTGAACGGTTCGGGAAAGTCAACAGTAATGAAAATCATTGCAGGTTTAGACCAGGCGTATCAAGGTGATGTAGTATTTTCTCCAGGTTATTCTGTTGGGTATTTGCCACAGGAACCAGAATTAGATCCGAACAAAACGGTAAAAGAAGTCGTGATGGAAGGCGCACAAGAAACAGTGGATGTTTTACGTGAATACGAAGAAATAAATGCGTCTTTTATGGACGAGGAAATATTGAACGACCCTGACAAAATGGACAAATTGATTGCACGTCAAGGAGAAGTTCAAGATCGAATCGATGCCTTGGATGCTTGGGAATTAGACACCAAATTGGAGCGTGCAATGGATGCCTTACGCTGTCCACCAGACGAACAAAAAATTGAAACTCTTTCTGGTGGTGAAAAACGCCGCGTGGCATTGTGTAGATTGTTGTTACAAAATCCTGATATTTTATTGCTCGATGAGCCTACCAACCACTTAGATGCAGAGTCGATTGACTGGTTGGAGCAACATTTACAACAATACCAAGGAACAGTAATTGCTGTAACCCACGACCGTTATTTCTTGGATAATGTCGCAGGTTGGATTTTAGAATTGGATAGGGGAGAAGGCATTCCGTGGAAAGGAAATTATTCATCTTGGTTGGAGCAAAAAGGAAACCGTTTGAAAGAGGAAGAGAAATCGGAATCGAAACGTCAGAAAATGTTAGCACGTGAGTTGGAATGGGTGCGCATGAATCCTAAAGCACGTCAAGCGAAAAGCAAGGCTCGTTTACAGAACTACGATAAAATGTTGTCTGAAGACACGAAAGACAAAGAAGCAAGACTGGAAATTCCAATTCCGAACGGACCGCGTTTAGGTATGAATGTGATTGAAGCGGTGCACGTTGCGAAAGGATTTGGCGATAAATTGTTGTACGATGATTTGAATTTCAAATTGCCACCTGCTGGAATCGTTGGAATTATCGGGCCAAATGGAGCTGGGAAAACAACCATTTTCAAAATGATTATGGATGAATTACAAGCTGATAAAGGAGAATTCCAAGTAGGTGAGACTGTGAAGATTGGTTACGTTGATCAAACGCACAAAGACATTCATCCAGATAAAACAGTATTTGATGTTGTTTCAAATGGTTTGGAATTTGTTGAAGTTGGAAATCAAAAAATCAATTCACGAGCATATTTGTCGAAGTTTAATTTCAACGGTTCGGACCAAAACAAAAAAGTTGGTATTTTATCTGGTGGTGAGCGCAATCGTTTACATTTGGCAATGACTTTAAAAACGGAAGCAAACGTGTTGTTATTGGATGAGCCAACGAATGACATCGACGTGAATACATTGCGTGCATTGGAAGAAGGAATCGAGAATTTTGCAGGTTGCGCGGTGGTTATTTCCCATGACCGTTGGTTCTTAGACAGAATTTGTACGCACATTTTGGCATTCGAAGGCGATTCAGAGGTATATTGGTTTGAAGGTTCTTATTCTGAGTACGAAGAAAATCGCAAAAAACGAATGGGCGACAATGCTCCAAAACGTATTCGTTACAGAAAAATTGTGTAAGTAATTCGAACTTAAATTTTTGTTTAAGTTAGGCGCAATGCATTCTATTTTAAATAGTTAATGGGCGTTCCCCCGACGAAAATAGTTTCGTACCTCAACTATTTTGTTTGGGTCGGGCTTTTCGCTATATCTCCGACAATTTCAAAGAAATTCGTCGGAGGATGCCGCTGCTATCCCTAACGCGAAATTCAGTATTCACTCTCAACTCTCAACTTTTCACTTTCAACTTAATTTACCATCGTTCCAACTTCGCCTCAAAACTAAAATTTGGAAAAAATTCTTGAAGTTTTTCTGCCAATAATTCGGCGTAATCCAGTTCATTGTCTTTCACAAAATCAACTTGATTTTCAGGGTCTTCGTCACCGTAATAATGATCACTGAGTGGCGCAACAGCTGTTTTGGAATCAATAATCTCAAACTGAGCATTCATCAATTCGCCTTCTGCATTTAAAGCTTTGTATTTTACAATCAATTGTTGAAGCAATTCAGTTAATTCTTCCTCTTCTGATTCAGTAAATGTTTGCTTGCTTGTTGCTGTGATAATCGTTCCGAAATCGCTCATATATTAATTTTAAATTTTTAGTGCTTAAAGTTTAATAAAATCTAAAAATTGGTTTGGGTTTTACTTCAAAAAAAAAGCGATTCATCAGTTGACGAATCGCTTTTCATAACATAGTCTATAAAACTAAAGTTTGTAGGATAAACCAAATGAGAAAAGAGGTCCTCCAATTCCAATCTCGCCAGTAATGCCAAGATTATAGCCAAAATAATAGCGATAACCATAACATACACGCATTGAAAATGGAATCAAGCTTGCTTCTTTCCCTTTCATTGTTTCAGTTAATTCACCTTCCTTATAATTTTTTATCCAACGATTGTTAGTACCAAAACCAATTCCAAAATAAGAATCAGCATTGGGTTGACTAATCGGAATGTGGAAATTCATTCGTGCTTGAACACGCAATCTTGACTGAATACGTTCACCTTTATAGCTTGGATACTCCCAGTTCCCATTAACGAAGATTGTATCTGTTTGTGTGTAATTTTGCACACTGTGATTGTACATAACATCTACTCCAAAACTAATTTCATCAGTCAACATATAAGTGTATCGAAAACCAGAAGGAGGAAGTCCTCTAAATGAGGTTACTGTCTTTGGCTCATACAATAAGGCTATAGTTGGTAGATATTTACTAACATTCGGAAAGCCAAAATAGGGCTCAATTACATGATTCCCTACAAATAAAATTTGGGAAGATGCATTGAAACTCAAAAGAATAAACAACAATCTAAGTACTCGCATTTTAGTTTTCCATTAACTTAATTAAATTCAACGCTGAACCAGCTTTAAACCACTCGATTTGAGAATCGTTGTACGTATGATTTAAAGAAATATTTTCAGTTGTTCCATTTGCATGAACAATCTCTAACGTTAAAGGTTTACCAGCTGCAAAAGATTCCAAATCTGTGAAGTTTAATGTATCATCTTCTTGGATTTTGTCATAATCAGCTTCGTTAGCAAATGTCAAACCTAACATTCCTTGTTTTTTTAAGTTTGTTTCGTGGATACGTGCAAATGATTTCACGATAACCGCACGAACACCTAAGTGTCTAGGCTCCATCGCTGCATGTTCACGTGATGAACCTTCACCATAATTATGGTCACCCACAACAATTGATGGAATACCAGCTGCTTTGTATGCACGTTGAACCGTAGGAACTTCACCATAAGCGCCAGTTAACTGGTTTTTCACTTCATTCGCTTTGCCATTGAATGCATTTTCAGCACCAATTAACATGTTGTTTGAAATGTTATCCAAGTGACCACGGTAACGTAACCAAGGACCAGCCATAGAAATGTGGTCAGTAGTACATTTACCTTTCGCTTTGATTAACAATTTAGCACCTGTGATATTTTTTCCATCCCAAAGAGGGAAGTTTTCTAATAATTGTAATCGTGAAGAATCTGGAGCAACTGCAATCACAACGCCACTTCCATCCTCTGCAGGAGCTTGGTAACCATTGTCTTCTACAGCGAAACCTTTAGTTGGCAACTCATCACCATGCGGAGGTAGCAATTTCACTTGTTCTCCTTTGTCGTTTGTCAAGGTATCCGTTAATGGATTGAAACCTAAATCACCAGCAATTGCTAATGCAGCAACCATTTCAGGTGACGTTACAAACGCATGTGTATTTGGATTTCCATCCGCTCTTTTAGAGAAATTTCTGTTGAAAGAGTGAATGATAGTGTTTTTTTCTTGTTTTTCAGCGCCTTCACGATCCCATTGACCAATACAAGGACCACATGCATTTGTAAATACTTTCGTACCCATTTTCTCAAATGTCGCAATGATTCCGTCGCGGTCGATTGTATAACGAACTTGCTCAGATCCTGGATTGATTCCAAATTCTGCTTTTGGAGTAATTCCGTGTGCAACTGCTTGTTCAACGATAGATGCAGCACGAGCCATGTCTTCGTATGAAGAGTTTGTACAAGAACCGATTAATCCCCATTCAACTTTCATTGGCCAACCGTTAGCTTCTGCTTCAGCTCTCATTTTAGAAACTGGAGTTCCTCTGTCTGGTGTGAAAGGGCCGTTGATTTGTGGCTCTAATTCGCTCAAGTTAATTTCAATCAATTGATCAAAGTAAGCAGCTGGATTAGCATATACTTCAGCATCACCTGTTAAATGTTCAGCAATTTTGTCAGCAGCATCAACCACTTCTTGACGACCTGTAGCCGCTAAATATCTTCTCATTGAATCATCGTAACCAAAAGTTGAAGTTGTAGCTCCAATTTCAGCACCCATGTTACAAATTGTACCTTTTCCTGTTGCAGAAAGTGAAATTGCACCTTCACCGAAATATTCAACGATTGCTCCCGTTCCACCTTTAACAGTAAGAATATCAGCAACTTTCAAGATAACGTCTTTTGCAGAAGTCCATCCGTTTAATTTCCCTGTCAATTTGATACCGATTAACTTTGGAAATTTCAATTCCCAAGCCATTCCAGCCATTACGTCAACAGCGTCAGCACCACCAACACCAATTGCAATCATTCCCAAACCACCAGCATTAACTGTGTGTGAGTCTGTTCCAATCATCATCCCACCTGGGAATGCATAATTTTCTAGTACTACTTGGTGAATGATTCCAGCTCCTGGTTTCCAGAAACCGATGCCGTATTTATTTGAAATCGAGGAGAGGAAGTTAAATACTTCGTTATTTTGGTTCAATGATTCTTGTAAATCTTTTGTTGCACCTACTTTCGCTTGGATTAAGTGATCAGCATGTACTGTTGAAGGAACAGCTACTTTTTTCTTTCCGGCTTGCATAAATTGCAAAAGTGCCATTTGAGCCGTTGCATCTTGCATAGCTACACGGTCTGGCGCGAAATCTACATACGATTTTCCACGTTCGTGGGCCACTGCTGCATTTCCATCCCAAAGATGTGCGTAAAGAATTTTTTCAGCCAAAGTCAATGGTTTGCCCACTACTTTTCTCGCTGCTTCGATGCGCTCAGGATATTGAGCATACACCTTTTTAATCATGTCAAGATCGAAAACCTTCATAGTTCTTTTCTGTATTGTTAATAATGCGAAGCGAATTTAACAAATTTGGACGAAGAAATGGGCTAAAATCATGAGAAAATCAATTTTGAATTGGAAAATTGTATGAAATCAAGAATTATTTTTTGATTTTTTATGTTTCATTCTCAATTTCGCTTTCTTTTTGTTTATCGTTCTCACTTTCAAATTCATCTTTACGGATAATATCAAAGTCAATACGTTTCATTTTTCTAATAGAAGGTTTCATTTTAAAATTGATGTAAGCCATTTTTTCTGTTAGATTATTCTCGATTTTTTTAGTTTTTATTTGCCAATTCTCATCTGTTGATAACGTTCAAATGATTTGAAATCAATTATCATTCTAGTTCTAATACCAATTAACAAGAATATTGTCATAAATAAAAACTTGTTTGGTATAATACCGATATCGGTTTGATAAAATTAATTTGAATTTTAAATATGACATTTTTAGCGTTCGTCGGTATAAAATGGTATTTTGAATGGTTAATTTTATATAGCTTTTTTTTTAGATTTCGTTGGATTCTATGGAAAAGTTATGGACATAAAAAAACGTTCGAAACTAAAGTCTCGAACGTTTCATAATTGATTGTAAATGATAAATATTATCTGTTTACGTTACCGTGGTTTCTAGCTAATAAAACTTCAATTGATTTCATAGCAAAATCGTCAGAAATGTTTAATTTCTCTTTCAAATGCTCTATAATTGATTGCTCAGCTGGTGTTAAGAATCCATCAATTAATACCATGTCAACACATACTGTGAAAACCATATTTTTGTTTTCGTCTTTAATGTGAGGAGCACATTCATCAACAGCTACAGCTAAAGATTCGTATGCTTTGATGTTTTTCTTACATTCTTCAATCAATCCCCAAATGTCAACTGAATCAAACATTCTTTTTTGGAACAAGGTATCATAAATGGTATCCCACTCATCACCTTCGATGTCTCCATCAGCTGAACCTGAAGCAGTTAACATTGTTAAAAACGCTTCTTGTTCGTTGTTAATTACTGGTTTCCCAAGTGATACATTTGCCGTAGCTAAAATTTTGTCAAAAAATCCCATTGTTAAATAAAATTTAGGTGGTTAATAATATATTTCGGCTTCCTTTTGCCGTTCTAAAAGTAGAAAACATTTTTAAAACAACGGTTAACCAAACATTAATTTTAATAGATTTTAGATTAGAAAAAGTTTAAAGTAGTTGAAATTAAATTTAAACGGTATCAATCTCTTGATCCCATGATTCTTAGTAGAGAAAGAAAAAGATTTATAAATAGAATGTAAAGTTGTAAACCACCGATTAAGGAGAGTTTGTTTCTGTCTTCTTCGGTTAAAGCTGGACTATTGGAAATTTCTTTAAGTTGTTGCATGTGATAAGCTGTTAAACCCGTGAAAACAAAAACTCCAAGGCATGCAATGATGAACCCCATTGAATCACTTCCGATGAAAATATTTACAATTCCAGCAATGAACATTCCAATGAAAACCATGTATAACAAGCTTCCGAATTTTGTTAAATCTGTTTTTGTGGTATAACCTAAAATTGCCATTCCTGCAAACGCACCCGCAGCTACAAAGAATGTACTAGCGATTGCCCCAATGTGATAAACTAAGAAAATGGTTGACAAACTTAATCCCATTAAACCAGAGTATGCTATGAAAAGAGCAATTAGTGCAATCATTGAAAGACGTTGGTAGGCAGTTTGGATAATCAGACCCAATGCAACCGGTACGAAAGCAACCACCCAAAAAAGTGGTGAAATGGAATTTCCAGTTATAAAAATTGATTGAAAAGTTTCTTGATTAGTACCAACCATATAGGCAATTACTCCTGAAATACCCAATGCACCGAACATGTACGTGTAAACGTTTCTAAAAAAAGCTCTTGATAATTCGGAAGAATAGCTTTTATTGTTGTCTAAAATTTGACTCATTTTAACTTTTTTTTCAGCTAAATTAAAATTTAAACAAATTGAAAAATGACTTTTATGAATTTTTGTATGTTATCTTAATTACATTTGACTTAAGTCGCAGTTAGTCATTTAGTTGTAATTATTTTTAATCTAAAATTCGTTGGTCTTAATCAATGTAATATGAAACATGAAAGGTTTAAGTCTATATATTATTAGTTTTGTGTTGACGAAGAAATGGTAAGGCTATTTCTAAAAAAAGTATAATAATTTTTAGTGCATGAATTTAAACTTCCAATTTAAACATTTTAAAGAATTATCGACTTTAGAATTCCACGATTTAATCGCGCTAAGAATTAAAGTTTTCGTCATCGAACAGAATTGCCCTTATCAAGATTTAGATGGAAAAGACAAAAAATCGTATCATGTTATTTGTCGCGATGGAAAAGGAGACATTGTTGCAACCTCTCGCATTTTACCTCCAGGATTATCTTATGATGAAGTGGCAATTGGTAGGGTAGTAGTTTGTGATTCTATTCGAGGAACAGGTGCTGGACATGCTTTGATGGAAGAATCAATGAAGTTTTCTAAGGAAGAGTTTGGGGAAGTTCCAATTCGAATTTCTGCTCAAAAACACTTGGATAAATTCTACGAAAAACACGGATTTATTTCCACTGGAAAAGAATACTTGGAAGATGGAATCCCACACTTAGAAATGCTTTACACTCCTAATTTATAACAAATGAAAAAAGTAATTTATGCATCTGCAATTGCGCTTATTTTGGTTGCTTGTGGAACTAAAAAACCAAACGACTACACAACAATTAGTTTAGATTATTTGGATAAATCCGTGAAGCCACAAGAAGATTTCTTTCGATTTTCAAACGGAACTTGGATTGATAGTAATAAAATTCCAGCTTCAGAATCGCGTTGGGGAAGCTTCAATGAATTGGACAAGAACAACAAATTAAAATTGACAGCAATTCTTGAAGAAGCTAAAATGAACACTGGAGAAAAAGGTTCGCAAAATCAGATTTTAGGAGATTATTACGCTGCTTACATGAATATAGATTTGCGAAACACACAAGGAATCCGTGGATTGGAAGCTGAATTTCTTCGTTTGGCACGTTTAAATAGCAAAGATCAAATCGTTGAAGTCGTCGCAGAATTTCATAAAGATGGGATCAATACACTTTTTGGTATGGAGTTGGACAAGATTTGAAAAATGTAGATAAAAACATTTCATACCTTAGTCAAGGCGGAATTGGACTTCCAAACAAAGAATATTACACCAAAGAGAATAAAAAAGAATTGTTAGAAGCCTACCAAAAACACATTCAAAAGTGCTTTGTAATGGCAGGTAAATCGGAAGATGATGCAGTAATCGCTGCTGAAAACGTGCTTAAAATCGAAAAGAAATTAGCAGATCCAATGATGACACCTGCGGAAATGCGTTTACCTGAAAAAACATACAACAAAATGACGTTTAAAGAAGTTTCAAATATGTTTGGGACATTTGATTTTAAGTTTTATTTGACAAAAGTGGGCGCTCAAACTCCTGATTCTATTGTTGTTGGAAATCCAGTATTTATAAAAAATGTAGCTGCGATGATTGAATCGGAATCGCTTGCAGAATGGAAAGATTACATCGCTTGGGGATTAATTAACAACTATGCAGGACACTTAAACGATGCTTTTGTGAACCTGAATTTTGATTTTTACGGTAAAACGTTGAGCGGAAAAAAAGAGCGCAAACCAATGAATGAAAGTGCAATCGATGAAATCACAAAAATGGAATTTGCTGAATTACTAGGGAAAGCATTTGTTGAAAAACATTTTTCTAAAGAAGCAAGAGATCGCGTAAATACTATGGTTGACAATTTGTTGGCGGTATTCGGTGAGCGCATCAAGAATTTGGATTGGATGACAGATGCTACCAAAAAAGAAGCGTTAAACAAATTGAATTCTATTGGAAGAAAATTGGGTTATCCTGAAAAATGGGAAGATTTTTCTAAATTGAATTTTACTTCTACCAATTACCTTGAAAACATCAAAGAAGTGAATCGTTTTGCAGTGAAAAAGAATTTTGAAGAATTATCAAAACCAGTTGACAAAGCGAAATGGGGAATGCCAGCGCACATGGTTAATGCATATTATCATCCGTTGTTGAATGAAATCGCTTTCCCAGCAGGAATCATGCAACCGCCATTTTTCGATGAAAAAGCAGAAGATGCAGTGAATTACGGTAGAATTGGAATGGTAATCGGTCATGAATTTACACATGGATTTGACGACATGGGCTCAAAATTCGCGGCTGACGGTTCGTTTAAAAATTGGTGGACTGAAGAAGACCGAAAATTATTTGAAGAGAAAACGAAAATTTTAGGTGAAACATTCTCAGCATTTTGTCCAATTGAAGGACATTGTGTGAATCCAGATTTGACTATGGGTGAAAACATCGCCGATTTGGGCGGATTGACAATGGCTTATTACGCTTATAAAAGAACAGCTGAATTCAAAAGAAATGAAATACGTGAAGGTTTTACTCCAACTCAGCGTTTCTTTATAGCTTACGCTCAACTTTGGAAAATCAAATACACAGACGAAGAAATGAAAAATAGAATCGCAAACGACCCGCATTCACCTGGAATGTATCGAGTTAATGGACCTCTTCAAAATTGCGAAGAATTCTTTAAAGCGTTTGATGTGAAGTCAGGTGACAAAATGAGAAACAACGAGAAAAAAGTAGCTAAGATTTGGTAAGAAAAAAACCAGAAATAAACAAAAATAGGCTGTCAAAACTGACAGCCTATTTCATTTAATTGATATTTAAAGCTTATAAATTCACTTGTTTGTCTTTATTGTGTTTCACTTTGAAGTGATAATCAAATACTTTCGGTTCTTTCGGTTTCAAATTTATGCTCCATTCCATCAAACCTGTTTGCTCATCCAAACGACCGTTTTTACCTAAGTCTGATTTTTCAATCGTGATGTCTGCGTTTTGTGTGATTGGAATTTGATCTTGAATCACGATGTCAACAGGAATTGATTTCAAGTTTTTTACTTCGATGTTGTAAGAAAAACTGCGCTCTCTTTTATCAGCGATAATTTTATCTTTCAACTCTTTTTTAAGTAGTGTTCTTTTTACGACAATGTTTGGATCTTTCCCCAAAGACAAGTTCAACGTGTCGTCCATGCTTGTTGGGTCAATATACGTTTCACCAATGTAAGAACCGTCAAAGAAGATGTTTGCACGTGCTGGAACTAGTTGTAATTCATCCAATTTCGTCATTTGAGCTACCAAATACACTCCTGGATCTAATTTCGGAACACAATAATATTTGAATTTTGTTTCCAAATCCGTTTGTTTGATCAAAACCATGTGTTGCTCATTGTTTGATTTAATGGTATAAGGCAAGTCGATTTTAAACTCAGCTGCAATTAAATGTTGCACTACAGTTGTAAATTGATCTGCTGTCATGGCTTCTTTGTCTTCAAATGCATTGTTATTGAAAGTATAACCCATATTGAATGCTTCTGATTTTGCAACAGAAGGCGCATTTTGATTGTAGTCTAAGTTTCTTTTTTTCAATGATTCTTGAACTTGATAATTGTTATAATCGATGTACCAAGGTTGCAATTCTGGTTTTGTTTTGTTTGCATACGGATTGTTTGTAGAAATACTCAATTTCACATCGTTCCAATCTAAACCTGTATTTTGGTAAACTTGAGCTTTATAAGTCAAATTAATTTTGCCTGTTAGTGCTTCACTTCTCAAGTCGTAAAAAGGTGTCCAGCCAGCATTTGAAACGAAATAAGATAAACTCATTTTTCCGCTTGACGCTTCATTTGAAGAAACAGTAATGATAATTCTTGGAATCGGATTATTATCTGGAATTACGAAATCGCCACCTTCTTGATAATTGCGTAAGTCAGTCAAACGTTGCTCCATTTCGCGTTTTTTCTCCAATTTCTCGATTTTACGCTTGTTCAAACTCAACGCTTTTTTATTGAATTCATTCATTTTAAGTCCGTAAAAATCAATTACTTGTTTCAAAAAATTCAATGAATCATTCACACGACCTTGACTTTTCATGGAGCCGTTGTTCATTAAAATCGATTTAGAAGAATTTACAACATCAATTTCATCTTGAATCTCTTGAATATCAAAATTCATCACTTTCAATGAATCTTCTAAAAACTTAATGTCTTTTTTGATTTTCAATGGAATTCCGTCAACAGAAACAGCAGCAGGTTTCGGATAAAACAGTGAATAGCGACTGTCCAAAATTACCACGCTTCCAGTTCCTTTCACTTGTATGCTTTTCGGATCGATGTATTGACTGATGCCTTCCACGATGATTTCCGTTACTCCAACTTTCACATTGTAATTTGCTTTATGATGCAATTGTGCTCCTTGTGAATAAACCGTAACTTCATTTAAAGACGCTTTCACAATTTCTTTTTCTCCGGCGTGTGCTTGGAATAACTTTCCACTCAACAGCAATAAGACAAATATTCGTTTCATAAGATTGTATTTTTAGGTGCTTACATGCGAAGGTAACAAAGGTTCAAAAGGAAGAGCACATTTTTTTGTATTTTGACTTTTTTTTGATTTACAATAGTTTTCAACTTTAATAATAGTAAACATTTGAGCTCAATTAAAGTTTCTTATTTTTGTCGACCTAAATTACATTAAAAGATGGAAGCAAATACAGCAAATAAATCGTTTATTAGACAAGAAGTGATTGACAAAGCAATGAGTTACCATGACTATAAATCAATGACAGAGCAGCTTTTAAGCGAAGGAAAAACAACTGGGCCAAACCAAACGGAGGATTACGTTCATTATACGAAGTTAAATTTTCAGCGCATGAAACGTTTGGATAAAACCACTGAAATTAATCCTGAATTAAAATCGATTATTGAAGCAATTTCAGAAGAACAAATTTGGTTCGTTATTTCTGAACCTTGGTGCGGTGATGCTGCGCAAAACGTTCCTGTTATTCAGAAAATGGCAGATTTGAATTCAAAAATCGAAGTGAAAATCATTTTGCGCGATGAGAATTTGGAGATCATGGACAATTATTTAACGAATGGTGGTCGAGCAATTCCAAAACTGATTGCTTTGGATAAAACTACATTAGAAGAGAAGTTTATTTGGGGTCCTCGTCCGGCAACAATTCAAGAAGTGATGAATGAACTAAAAGCAAACAATGTAACGGATTTGCATCAAATGGTCGAAAAAATCCAAATTGCTTACAATAATGACCACACAGCTTCTGTGCAATCAGAATTTATCAGTATCTTGAAAAAATAATATTTACCTAACTTTTCAACCATGCAAAATTATCAGAATCACAAACGTTATTATGTGTTACATCACTTAATAGTTTATCCATTAAATCTAGTACTAGTTGTTTGGAGTTTCGTC
>RFNX01000566.1 GCA_009926905.1 Flavobacteriales bacterium | reverse complement strand
GTTGAAAACCCAAAATAATTGCGAATGAAGAATTGCTAGTTGCGAGCGATTTGAATAATTTATCAAACCTCAAGCATCAAAAAATTCACAATTTTATTTCCCATTTGTATTTCCATTTAAAAATAAAAAATA
Source organism: Flavobacteriales bacterium (assembly GCA_009926905.1). Lineage (GTDB taxonomy): Bacteria > Bacteroidota > Bacteroidia > Flavobacteriales_D > Crocinitomicaceae > UBA952. The sequence goes on along the minus strand of RFNX01000566.1, from coordinate 3,145 downwards.
GTGTAGGAAGAACGATTAAGATTCCAAGGATGGTGTCCCAACCAATTCCTGGAGGAGTTTTATCTAAGAAAAGTGCATCTGTTTGGAAGGCTTGCCAATTGTTGGTGACCATGATAGCGGCAAATATATTGTTGGCTGCATGATATCCCAAAGCAAGTTCCATTCCGTCGTCAAGGTAAGTGATGAAACTTAAGAAAATCCCAACAAGAATGTAGTACAAAATGATGTGATTTCCAATGGCTTCTATTTCTGGATTTCCATAGTGAATAGCGCCAAACATCGTTCCTGAAATAAGGATTGCAGCTAAATTACTCGCTGTTCTTCGTTTGATTCCTTGCAAGGCATAACCTCTGAAAATCAATTCTTCACACGTCGTTTGGATGGGAAGTAAAAACAATGAAATCAATAATAGCGGTAGAAATTTCTCGAAATTAAACTGAAAAGTCAGATTGTTCGATGTATAAATTTGTAAGACTAAAAATAAAGACAACACAATGGTCATCACCAAAAAGCTGAAAAGAATGCGTTTGAAATCAATCTTTTTTCGAGCTGTAATGAGTGATAAAATGGGTCTTTTGTGTAAAAAATGAATGGAACTCAATAAGCCAACAATAACAAATAGAAAAGGAACAATAATCCAAATCAAAAATCGATTTTTACCTATTAATTGAACGATTTCAGCTTCAGTTGTAGGATGTTGACCAGGGAAATTGATGGCAATATCGGTAAACAAAAAAGTGCTTCCAATGATGTATGAAAGCACTATAATTCCTATGGTTGCTATTGTTAATAGCGGATTGTTTTTACCTAAATCTGAGTTGTCAAGTAATTGCATTAGGAAAACATGTCACGAACGCGTTTGAAAAATCCTTTTCCTCGTTCTTCTGCACTTGGCGAGAAGTTTTCGCTTATTTTGAATTTTTCCAATATTTCTCTTTCTTCTTTTGAAACTTTTGAAGGGGTGAAAACATTGATGTGAACGAATTGGTCGCCGTGTCCGAAGCCTTGAATGCTTGGCAATCCTTTTCCTTTTAAGCGCAACACTTTACCGCTTTGCGTTCCAGCGTCAATTTTGATTTTTACTTTTCCACTGATAGTTGGCACTTCGATGCTTTCGCCTAAAACGACATCCGCAAAGTTTACCAAGGCATCGTAATGTAAATTTTCGCCTTCTCGTCTTAATTCTGGATGTTCTGTTTCTTCAATCACAACGATTAAATCTCCAGCTACACCGTTGAATGGACCAGCGTTTCCTCTTCCTTGAACACTCAATTGCATTCCTTCTTCTACTCCTGCTGGAATTTCAATTTCAATGACTTCCTCTTGTCTTTTTAATCCTTGAGCATCTGCATCAGCAGGTTTTTTGTCAATCATTTTTCCAGCACCTTGACAGGTATGACAAGTTGTTTGTGTTTGCATCGCTCCTAGAAACGTTTGCGCAACACGTGTCAATCGACCAGTTCCGTTACAAGTTGTACAGTTTTTATACGTCACACCTTCAGCGTTTACAAGCTTGTTGACTTTTATTTTTTTCTTAACGCCATTAGCAATTTCCTCCAACGTTAATTTCATTTTTACACGTAAATTGGTACCACGAACAACACGTGAACCACCTCCGCCACGACTTCCACCAAAGCTTCCCCCACCAAAAGCACTCCCGAATACGTCTCCGAATTGAGAGAAAATGTCGTCCATGTTCATGCCTCCGCCGCTAAATCCACCAGCACCACCCACTCCTGCGTGACCAAACCTGTCATATTGGGCTTTCTTTTCAGAATTACTCAAAACTTCATATGCTTCAGCTGCTTCCTTGAATTTTTCTTCCGCTGCGTTATCTCCAGGATTTTTATCGGGATGGTATTTAATGGCCATTTTACGGTAAGCCTTTTTGATTTCAGCTTCGTCCGCATTTTTTGCAATTCCTAATACTTCGTAATAATCTCTTTTTTGACTCATAAAAGTTTTCTAATATTTATTGTCCAACGACCACTTTTGCGTAACGAATTACTTTTTCTCCAAGTAAATAACCTTTTTCAACATCGTCAATCACTTTGCCTTTTTGTTTTTCATCCGTCACTGGAACATTAGCAATTGCTTCATGGAATTCACTGTCAAAAACTTGACCTTTTGCTTCCATTTGTTTTACACCTTTACTTTCGATCGTGTTTTTGAATTTATTGAAAATCAGATTAAAACCTTCTTTCACACCGTCGATGTCTTCTGCAGTTGCATTGTTTGCAATTGCTCGTTCAAAATCGTCCATAATTGGCAATAAATCTTTCAATAAACCAGCATTGGCAGTCGCAATTAAATCCAAACGTTCTTTATTAGATCGTCTTCTGAAATTTTCAAATTCGGCATATAAACGTAAAAAACGATCGTTCAATTCGTTGTATTTATCTTCAGGAGTCACTTCAGTTTTCGCTTCCTCTTGAGATGCATCAATAGTTGTCTCTTCTTGATTTTCGTTCACCTCGTTTACTTGTTCTTCGTTTTGAATTTCTTTTTCCTCTGACATAATTTCGAATTTGTTTCTTCTTGGCAAAGATACTGCCATTGTGTAAATGTTGACAAGCTGTCAGAAAAAAAGAAAAACAGATGAAAAAGTGTCAGAAACAAATGTGTAATTTCAAACTTTTAAAGAAAATAAAGCAACAAATATGTATTCCAACGAATTTCAAGCAATTATAGATCGAAGAAGATCAAATAGAAGTTTTGACCCAAATGTTCCCGTTCCAAAAGAAGTGATTCAAAAAAGTTTAGAACGCGCGATTTTGTCTCCGAACAGCAGCAACATGCAATTATGGGAATTTTATTGGATTCAATCGGAAGCAGAAGTTAAGAAATTCGGACCATTGTGTTTAGGTCAAGGAGCAGCTACAACAGCACAGCAAATGGTGGTTTTTGTGACGCGTAAAGACAAATGGAAAGAACGTGCAAAATGGAATTTCGATTTGATTAATAAGAATATCAAAGGCGAACCGAATAAATTAGAAAAAAGAGGATTGGATTATTATGGAAAACTCATGAAATTGGTTTACGGAAACGATCCTTTTGGAGTGATGACATTGATTCGAAGAAGCATTTGCTTTTTTATGGGATTGAGAAAACCATTTATGCGAATGGGTGGGTCGTCTGATCATCG
>RFNX01000615.1 GCA_009926905.1 Flavobacteriales bacterium | reverse complement strand
TCCGCAGCTGCTTCTAACTCTTGCTCCCCAAATGGTTTTTGTTCACGCTCAGCTTGTTGTCTGTCTTGGTCTTGAACTCGTCTGCTCGTGATGTCGTATTTAATTGCATCTACTTTTTCGCCAAATACAGTTCCGATTCCATATTCACCTTCGTTAAACCCAAGCATATTTTTGTAATCCGATAGAATAAAAGATAAAAGGGCTAACCCAATAATCCCAACTAATAAACCTGATTTTGAACGTATTTTTCCTATTAATGCCATTTCACTAAAATTTTAAGTTTGCGAAGATAGAAAGAATTGAGTAAAAAATACGATTTCTAAAGAAAAAAGGAGGCTATTTGCCTCCTCCTTTGTTAATTGGTTTTATTTCTGGCTTAACGATTGGCTTGTTTTCAGTCGGTTTTGCAGGGGTAGCAGGTTTATTCTGTTCTGTCGGAGTTGGTTTTGGTGGGTCAACTTTTGGCGTAACTTGCGGTGTAACTTTTGGTTTCGCAGGTGTCATAGGTTGATTAGTCACTTTTGTTGGGGTAGGAGTTGTGTCTTGTGGTTTGGTAACAGGTGAAGTATTTCCAGCGTTTGGTTTTGGCGTAGAAGGAGTTGTGTTTTGTGGTTTGGTAACCGGCGACGTATTCCCAATGTTTGGTTTTGTTGGCGCTGGAGTTGGCGTCTCCGGTTTTGTAGTCGGTGTTGTGTTTCCAACATTAGTTTTAGGCGGATTCACTGGATTTGTTTGTCCACCATCATTATTAGAATTTGGCGTTGGATTGTTTCCTCCACCATTATTGTTGACATTATTATTCATTCTACCACCATTAGGTCTTGGATTATTTCTTGAATTACCTGTTGTATCTACTCCGCGACCGTCTGTGTTTCCTCTGGCATTTCCATCATAAATTACAGTAAAGTTCTCTGTAATTTGATTGCAATTGTCTGAAATATTAACTTGGAATTGATTGGTTCCATTTACCAAAACAGCTGTTCCTTGAACCAAACTTCCTGTTCGTGTGAATCCTTGTAATCCATTTCCATTTTGGCTGATCGTTATCGCCGTTTGATTATCACTGTTGAATACATTGAATTGTATCAATTGATTTGGGAATGTTACAGTTGTGTTATTTGTCGCTGGTTGAACTAATCCAAAAGTGATTAAATTACAACGGTTGATTGTAAACGTTTTTGTATCTGTTCCACACGAATTTGCAGCAGTAATTTCAATTGTAGTTGCTCCAAATGGTAAATTGATGGTTCCACTTATTAAACCGTTTGTGTTATTGTAACCACTAGCTGTATTTCCATTTATTTTTACAATTACAGCTGTTGTTTCAGAATAATTTTCAACAGTCGCTGTGAAATCAAAAGTCGGATTTGTTGTAGAGGAACCATTTTCAACATTCATATTGAAATTAACAGCAGGAATGCAGCTTCCAAAATTGATTATTGTGTCTTTTATGGCATTTCCACATGCATTTGTAGCAGTTAAATGTATCGTATTAGGACCATTTTGTAAGTTCAAAGTTGTTTGAATGTTTCCGTTATCATAAGAGAAATTAACTGGATTTCCATTCAGAGTAAACGAAATTCCTTGGCTGGTCGGAACATTCGTTGCTGTTGCAGAAAAGAAATAAGAATAAGTTGAGCCTCTTGTGAATGTTGGGTTAATAACAATTGTTGGAGGAATGCAATTATTTAGTGTGATGGAAGAAGATTCTGTAGATGTTCCACAATTGTTAGTTACGGTAATTGTAAAAGTATTTAAACCTGACTGTAAATTCACATTTGCTTGAACAGTTCCATTGGCATAGTTAAAGTTTGTAACCGAAGTACCATTTAATTGTAACGAAATTCCTTGTACCGAATTCACATTCTGAACCGTTGCTTTGAAACTAAAAGTTGCATTTTCTACCGTAGTTCCGTTTACAGTTGGTTGTGTAATAACTACTCTTGGCGGAACACAATTGTTGTAAATCACTGTTGATGTGGCCGTTTCATTCCCGCAAGCATTGGTCACTGTGATGGTAAACGTATTTACACCAGGTTGCAGGTTTACAGTTTCTTGAACAATCCCATTAAAGAAATTAAAATTCGAAATTGCTGAACCGTTTAGCTGCAAGGAAATACCTTGTGCAGAGCTAACATTTTGAACATTCGCAATGAAATTCAAAGTTGATGAAGTTACAGTGATTGCATTTTCATTTGGATAAGTAATCTCAACATTCGGTCGAATACAATCAATAAAATTAATTGTAGTAGATTCATTTGCAACGCCACAAGCATTTGTGCCTGAAACTGCAATTGTATTCAATCCTGCTTGTAATGTTAAATTAGCGTCTAAGATTCCATTTGAATAAGTGAAATTAGTTACTGAAACTCCATTCAATTTTAAAGAAATTCCAGAAGCAACCTGAACATTTAAGATACTTGCTTTGAAATTATAATTCACAGTTTCAACACTTGTACCGCTTCCATCTGGATGGGTGATAGCAATACTTGGAGGAACACAAATATTACAGTTTAGAGTCGTACTTTCACTTACGGCACCACATGCATTCGTACCAGTAATAGTAAATGTGTTCAATCCATTTTGCAACGTTACATTCGCTTCTAAATTTCCGTTTAAGTAAGTGAAATTTGTTACAGCAACCCCATTTAATTTTAATGAAATTCCTGCTGAATTTGCAATGTTAGCAACAGTAGCTTTGAAATTATAATTTGCTACTGATACAGTCGAACCATTTGAAGAAGGATTTTTGATTGCAATGCTAATTGGTAAACAGGTTATCAAATTGATAGTTGTATTTTCATTTGCAACACCACACGCATTTGTTCCTGTAACTGCAATTGTATTCAATCCTTCTTGTAAAGTCAAATTGGCTACTAAATTTCCATTCAAGAAAGTGAAGTTTGTAACAGCAACTCCGTTTAATTTTAATGATACTCCATTTGCTGCTGTTACGTTTGAAACACTTGCTCTAAAGTTATAAATTGCTGCATTAACAGTTGAGCCACTTGCAACTGGATTTGTAAAACTAATGCTTGGAGGAATGCAATTACTAAGAGAAATCGTTGTTGATTCTGTTGCGGTGCCACATGCATTTGTACCAGTAACTGTAAATGTATTCAGTCCGTTTTGTAAAGTTACATTCGCTTGTAAGATACCATTTACGAATGTGTAATTTGTAACCGTTGTTCCATTTAATTTCAACATAACTTCCTGTGGTGAAGTACAGTTTTGAACCTTAGCAGAGAAATTGAAGATAGCATTTGCGACTGTTGTTCCTCCAGTAATTGGTTTGTTGAATGTGACAACTGGAGTTTTACATAAATTGTAAGTTAAAGTTGTAGTTTCAGTAACAACACCACACGCATTTGTTCCTGTTAAAGTTATGTTGTTGACACCATTTTGCAAAGTCAAATTTGCTTGAAGCAGGCCATTTAAGTAAGTGAAATTCGTTATAACTACTCCATTTAATTTTACAGAAATTCCTTGCGCTGTTTCAATGTTTTGAACGCTTGCCGAAAAGTTAAAAGTTGGATTAGTAACCGTTGTCCCACTAGTTATCGGATTACTGATGATTGCAGTTGGAGCTGAACAACTTATGTAAGTTATATTCAGTGTTTTGATGTCAACGCCGCAAGAATTTGTTGAAGTAATAACAATGGTGTTTAATCCTTCAGTTAATAAGACATTAGCTGAGAAATTTCCATTCTGATAAACAAAACCTTTGCTCACTCCATTTTGAGTAAATGAAACATTTTGAGAAGAAGTAATTCCGGTCATTGTTCCAGTAATACTAAATTGTTGATTGGAAACTGTTTGTGTTAAGTTTGGAATGCCTGACAAAGTAATTTTTGGAGGGAAACAGTTATCATAATTGATGGTTGTTGTTTCAATGTCCGTTCCACATTCATTTGAGGCAGAAACAATAATTGAATTAATTGCTGGATTCAAAGAAAGATTTGCAGTTAAAATGCCATTTGCTAAATTGAAAGCAACTGTTTGACCATTCAATTTTACTCCGATGGATTGCGTGTTCGTTGTTCCAGTTACGTTTGCTTTAAACACATATTGCGCATAATTCACTGTAGAATTAGTTGCTGTTGGATTTGAAATAACAATCGATGGCGGTGTACAACTTACATAGGTAATGGAAACACTTTTTGTATCTGTACCACACGCATTTGTTGATGTTATTGAGAATGTATTCAATCCATTTACAAGATTTGTAGTTGCTTCTACAATACCATTTGCAAAATTAAATGGAATAACTTGATTGTTTTGTTTCACAACAATTTCTTGCGCTGCATTTGCATTTACAACGTTTGCTCTGAAAGTGATGGCAGAAGTATTCACCGTTGCACCACTTATTGATGGATTCAAAATATTGATAAATGGAGCCACGCAGTTATTGTACATTACAATCAATGTTTTTGTATCGCTACCACAAGGACGAGTCGCTTTTAAAACGAATGTATTATTTCCAGGCACCAAAGTTAAAGCGCTACTCACTTGATTTCCAGTAAAATTAAAGTTGACTGCTATTCCGTTTTGCGTCAATGAAATTTCTTGAGTATTCGTTGCGTTTAAAACGGTTGCATTTAGCAAATATGCTGCATTTGAAACTGTCGTATTTACATTTGAAATACTAACTGCTGGTTTCACACAATTGTCGTAAGTCACATAAATTGTCTCAATATCACTTCCACATGTGTTGATTGCGCCAAGTGAAATGATGTTTACACCTGGAAGTAGCGTCAATGCTGATTCCAACGATTTTGTTGCGTTGTTCACAGCGAAACTAGTGACAGCAATACCGTTCAATTTCAAAGAAACATTTTGTTTGCTGCTGATGTTGTCAATTTTCGCTTTCAATTGAAGCGTTGCAGCTGTTACCGTTGAGTTGTTTATAGAACTGTTCACAGTAACTACAGGTGCTGCACAATCTTCATAATCTATTGTGAACGTTTCATTTGCAGTTCCACAAGAAGATTTAGCTGTGATAGTAAATGTGTTGATGCCATTTACAAGCGAAGTTGATAAAACGATTTGATTATTTACAAACGTAAAATTTCGTTTAGCAATGTTGTTTTGAGTGATTGTAATGTCGTCTGCGGAAAGCACATTTTTCACAATTGCTTGAATGTTCAAGATAGATAGACTCGATGTTGTTCCGGTCGTACTCGGATTTATCAATTGAACTACTGGCGAAACACAATTATCAAAAGTAATACTTGCAGAACTTGAAATCGTTCCACAATTATTTGTTGCATCAATTTTAAATGTATTCATTCCAGGAACAAGAATGATATTGCTTGTTAATAATCCTGTAGTTGGATTGTAGCTGAACGCATTGATTCGAACGTTGTTTTGATACAATTGAATGTCTGTTGAATTAGCAACTTTAGTAATCAAGGCATTTACAGTGAAATTTGAATTTTTAACCGTTTGATTACTCGCTGGATTGGTAAATGAAATCACTGGCGACAAACATGGATTGTAAGTTAAAGTAATCTGTTTTATTTCTTTACCGCAGCTGTTTTGCGCTGTTATTGTAAACGTATTCAAACCTTCAACAAGGTTAAAATCAGCAGTTAGGCTTTTAGTATTTGCGTTATAATTGAAAGCAATAGCTTGATTATTGGAATTTAAAACAGTGATATTTTGTGGATTGTCAATTTCTGTAATGTTCGCATAAAGTTTGTAAAGTGCGTAGGAAACAACCTGATTGTTAACAGAATTGAACGTGATAACCGGTGAATTACAATTTGAATTAAAATTACCAATTGCGCCGCTGCTGTTTCCTCCTTCTGTTGATGGAGTCGTAGCTTCGCCTCTTGTTCTGAAACGGAAAGTTAAATAAGCGGAAGTGTAATGGTAAATGTCATTTTTTAATCGTGGAGTTGTTGAAGCATAACCATCAAAATCATCACCGCGCGTGAAAGTTGTTTTATGTTCGATTCCTAAAGAAACGCGTTTACCGATTTGATAACCAATACCAAAACCAAGGCTTGGCATAAAATAAGCTTTGTATTTATTCGTACTTCCATCTAAAGGAGTGTCGTAGATTTTATCTAATGTAGAACTCAATTGTGGACCAAGCGAACCATTATTTAACATCGAACTGTAATCGTATAATGTCAAAGAATCATTTTGATTGTAAAGATTGCCATAAGTTTGTTTCCAAGTAAGACCAACTCCTCCAAAAATATACGGATCCCAACCAGAAGTTTCTCTAAAACGATTCAAGTGCAAAGCCAATTCAAGTGCCAATCTGTGTACATCCGATTGAAAGTTGTTTACGGTAAACCCAGGACCATTAAATCCTTGAGTATTTGTATATGGACTTAAAGCAGTTCCAGTATAATTTGCCAAGGAAGTCGTGTCGTTATCTTGTCCGTTCCAAGTTCCACGCAAGTAACGCGCTCTCAAATCAAAACTGATGATGCTTCCGTAACGGTAATTGAATGATTTTCCTAAAACCAATCCGTAACCTGTGGAGGTTTGGCTTTTTACATCCGTTGAACTCCAAGTTCCACCAATGTTAAATCCTAAAAACCATTTAGAAGTGTAGTCGTAATCAACTTTTTGGGCATTAATACTCAAAACACTGAAAAGTAGTAAAAGAGTAAAGTAAATTTTTTTCATAACCAGGTTGTTTAATGTCAGGCCTTAACCGATTTTCGTGCCAAAAAATTTAATTCTCAACACTTTTTTTTCAATTTTGATGCAAATGTACATTTTTGCTAGATAATTCTATTGCTAACAAACAGCAAAATAGTAGTTTATCGCAATTGATTGTCTTCATTCTTTGGAGTTATGTAATACT
>RFNX01000288.1 GCA_009926905.1 Flavobacteriales bacterium | reverse complement strand
ATAATACCAAGGTTTTTAATTTGATATAAGTTACATCCAGTCAATAAAATCTTTTTTAGTTAGACCTAATTGCTTGAGAGCGTTTTTAATAATGAATTCAGGGATTGGATCCACATGTGTTTGAATAGTAATTGGTCTCAATAAATCAGCTCTTGACCAATGCTCATGACCGCCATTCGTTCTATTGCAAATACAATTTTGATCTTTTAAAAAATCTTTAAAAAGTTTAAGTGGTACATTTCTTAAATGTTGAGCTGACATAAATACTAATATGCAAATTCAACATCTTCTCTCGAAACTTTATAACTTTTGTTATTTACAATTTCGTTATACATCGGATTTAGATTCACTAATTCAGAATCTTTTGGTGGATTGAATTTGGGTTTCTTTTTTGAACCTTTTACGTTCCAACCCAAATCTTTAAGAACTTTATCTAAAGTGTTTTTATTGCTGGTGTATCTAAAAAACTCATGCAAAGCCTCAAAAAAAGAATTTTTAGCTTCTGAATAATTGTAACCGTAACCACTTAAATCTAATGCTGGAGAGTAAATTATAGTAACATTATCTTCTTCGAATTCTACTAAAGAAAGACCTACAAAGTACTTTCCACTATCAAAACCCAAATTGGCTTTCAAATGTAAATTAGACATATCATTACTTTTATTACTCAAATATAATAAATTTGAAATCCAATTTTGTTACAAAATGTAAAATTTTCAAAATTATTCTCTTCATTTACCTAACAAAATCACTGAATGATTCTTGGTAAATAATAAAACAAAAAAGACTAAATAAAGAGTCTCAATAGAAATTAATACAACTCCATTTTAAGAGCTGTTCTGTAATCTTTAATTTCTTCACGGTTGATTTTATGTTCTGCATTTTTCAGCAAGTTCAACAAATAAAGTAAATTATCTTTTTCGTCGATTTCAATTGGATATTCATTTCCTTCTTCGTCTTCTTCGTATTGAGCTTCCACGTCAAACCCTTGATTTTCATCCAAAAATTCATACGTCAAGCGCAATACTTTTACAACTAATGCATCTTGCTCTAGCAAAGCAGATTCGCGTAGTTCTTTCAAATCCTCGATTAAATTTGGGGCAGTTACACCATTTTGTTCAACTTTAGAAATAATAGCATCCAATTTTTGATTCGCAAGACCAGTTCTCATAAAAATTCCAATTATGGGCGCAAAGTTAAACAGATTACTTGAATTATCCACAATTGAATGCTGAACAATCTATTTTTTATTCAGAAACTTAGAAAGAATTAAGCTTAGTTTTGTAATATGGAATTCTTTTTTCAAGCATTTGGTATTGGTTTTCTCCTTAGCGTGATGGTAGGGCCCGTTTTCTTTGTGCTGCTCGAAACTAGTATTACGAAAGGAATTAAGTCCGCTTTAGCACTTGATATAGGTGTATTAATCAGCGACATCGTTTATATTTTATTTGCTTCCATTTTCGTTGGACAAATCAAAAGTTTGGTTTCTGGAGAATATAAAGTGATTTTTGGAATTGTCGGTGGGGCTATTTTCATTGTTTACGGAATCTATAACCTCGTTAAGAAAAAAATTACCACTCAAGAATTTTCTGCAGAAGTTATCGATATGAGTGACATTAATAGTACTTCCACTAACACAAAAGATTACGTTTTTCTAGGATTGAAGGGTTTTATTTTAAATTTCGCAAATCCATTGGTGATTTTTTATTGGCTTAGTGTAATGTCGTTAGCAGCACAATCTTCTCCAGAAAAATCTGATTTTCCTTGGGTTACAGTTTTCGTTTTTATTGTACTTATCACATTTTTCGGGATTGATGTGTTGAAAATTCTTGCAGCAAAAAAATTACGTCCACTTGTGACACCCACTCTTTTGAACGCACTGAATCGTTTGATTGGTATCGTTTTTAGCCTTTTTGGTTTATTCTTGATTCTTCAAAATTTCATCCATAAAATGTAACACCTTCGCAATGAAAGGTTATATAAAGTCAAAGCAAATTATGAATTTCAAAACAAGCTTCTTTTTTCTTCTATTCCTTGTTCTTTCGTTTATTTCCAACGCGCAACGTGAGAAAATTCTGAAAGAAAACTTATCGCCTAAGACACGCATTTATTGGGACAACCAAAAAAAGCACTTGCAAGCGACAGGTTCCTATTATGTGAATCAAGAAAAAGTGGTACTGAATAAAACAGAAAAACACGGGCTTTGGCAATTTTATGATTTCACCGGAATCTTGGAAGAAGAAAGCACGTTTTATAGAAATCGCTTACATGGAAAACAAACGCTTTATTATCCCGACAAAAAAATCAAACAACAAGGATACTTTGTTTTTAACGTTCCCGACAGTACTTTCAAACAATGGAATCAAGAAGGAAAATTGATTGTTTCAGGAAATTATTTGATGGGAAGTCCCGACGGGAAATGGGAATATTTCTACGACGATGGTCGCGCTAAATCCGTTGAATTTGTTAGCAATGATACTATTTATGTACGTTCGTTTTGGGAAGAAGATTCGGCTCACACGCAAACAATTAAAGACGGAAATGGTTACATCAAATCGTTTTATGTGAATGGCGTTACGAAAGAAATGTACACATTCAAAGACGGTTTAAAAACTGGATTATTTGAAGAAAGAACGGCAAATGGAGTGCTTTCTGTGAGTGGGGAATTCATCAATGGAAAGAAAAACGGCCCTTGGGAATTTTACCAATTTGATGGACAATTAGAGAAAAAAGAAAATTACCTCAACGATTCATTGGATGGCGATTACATAGTTTACTACCCTAATGGAAAAGTTGACACCGAAGGTCATTACAAACTTGGAAAGAAAATTGGAAAATGGGTTTGGGCTACGGAGCATGCAAACATAGAAATGGCGGGTTCATTCATCGACGACCAACAAGATGGCAAATGGGAATATTATTATCCCGATGGAGGAATGTCTTACACTGCAAATTTCGACAAAGGGAAAAAATCAGGTGAATGGCATTATTATTATGAAAATGGTAAAGATTTCAAGAAAGGAAATTATTCCAACAACGAAAAAGAAGGATTGTGGGAAACGTGGTACGAGTCAGGAACTTTATTGATGACAGGCGCTTACAAAGCTGGTAAAGAGGATGGTGAATGGAAAAATTATTGGGATAACGGAACCTTGAAAAACAAATCTACTTTCAAAAAAGGGAAATTGAACGGCGAATGGTTTTCATATACGCCAGCAGGAATTTTAATTCTTCAAGGACACTATAAAAATGGTTTTCAGGTGAGTGAGTGGAAAGATTTTTACAACAACGGACGATTGAAAGAAGTGAACCATTACAAAGTGTTCAAGCGCAAAAACTATGCAAACGGAGTGGCTGTAATGGGAATGAGAGAAACAGTTAGCGAACCGCACGGCAAATACGAAGCCTATTCTCAAATCGACTTTCAAATCAAGGCGAAAGGACAATATAAAAAAGGTTTAAAAAACGGTATTTGGTACGATTATTACCCTGGAGGAGTTGTTCCAACTATCATTTCAGAATACAAAAACGGAAAATTAGACGGCACTTTCAAACAACTAGGACGTCGTGGCGAATTAATGCATGAAATCCAATACAAAAATGGATTGAAACACGGATTTTTTACGATTTATAGCGAAAATGGTCAAATCGTGGTTCAAAAATTCTTCCAAAACGGCTACGAAATGCGCAAAAAAGAAGGTGGAAACATGATGAATCCTTGATGAATTTTTAATAACTAATTAAACATCAAAAATTAAGCATCAAAAATCCTTTTAGATTTTTTCTGGTTGAAACCCTGCAACGATATTCGTCAATTCAATAAAATCATCCACCGATAATTGCTCAGGACGTTCGGTCATGAATTTTTCAGGAAGTTTGTTCGAATGCAATAATTGCTTGATGGAATTGGTTAAGGTTTTTCGACGTTGATTGAAGGCCATTTTTACCACTTGGAAAAATAACTTTTCGTCACAACCTAACTTATCGCGTTCATTTCTTGTGCAACGAATCACACCTGATTTCACTTTTGGTGGTGGAATAAAAACGTGTTCGTCAACCGTGAAACAATAATGAATATCGTAATATGCTTGTAAGAAAACACTTAAAATTCCATAATCTTTTGTCCCAGGTTTTTCAGCCAAACGCACTGCGACTTCCTTCTGAAACATTCCCATAATTTCAGGGATTTGATTACGATATTCCAAACATTTAAAAAGAATCTGAGAAGAAATATTGTAAGGGAAATTTCCAACCACACAGAACGGTTCACTTCCCATAATAGGTTCCATTTTGATTCTCAAAAAATCACCGTAAAGAATATTATCAGCGTGTTCAGGGTATTTCACTTTCAGATAATCGATGGATTCTTGATCGACGTCCAAAAATTTTAAGTTCAGACCTTCTTTCGCTATCAGATATTCAGAAAGCGCACCCATTCCTGGTCCAATTTCCAAAACATTTATGCATCCTCGGTGATTTGTAAGTTGGTCTGCTATTTTCTGGCAAGTAGGTTTATCCTTTAAAAAATGTTGACCTAGGTGCTTTTTCGGGCGAACAAAATCGCTTTTGGAGTTACTGTTATTATTTGAATTCTTCAATGACGTTCAATAAAGTTCTGAAAGCTGCGAAACGACCATCGTAACGCTGTGAGTGATCTTTTTGTAAGCGGGGAGCGTGTTTGCTATTGTATTCATCCATCAATTCTTGCGACTGACAAACATACATTACTGAATAGCTAATGCCGTTTTCTGGTTCTACGAGTATTTGCGAAAGACGACTTTCAACAAAGCAATTTGTCGCCATTACCTCTGGAATGTGCACTTTTCGCATCCAATCCAACCAATCTTCTGCTACAGTTGGGTCAATGCTAACTGTTACGCTGTATAAAATCATAGTGTAAAGTTAGGCATTTTGGAATGTTTTGAGGCTATTGAAAAATTAATGCACGATGAAAAATCGATTTTTTGAAAGGATTCATTCCTAAAACAAATACATTTGTCGTCAGATGCAAGGACTCGTTTTAAAATCAACTGGTAAATGGTACAACGTCGAATTAGATGGAGGACAAATAGTAAAAGCGACCATTCGTGGGAAGTTGCGCATTGAAGGTTTAAAAACAACGAATCCCATTGCAGCTGGTGATTGGGTGGAAATTGAATTTGACGACCGAACTGGGAAAAATAATTTTACTTCACCCGAAATTGAAACAATAGAAGACAATTCAAAAGCTACCAAAAAAGCAAAAGCTAAAAAAGCAAAGCGAAACAAAGAACGTTTACAAAGTGAAGAAGAACAAAATGAGCTTGAAGTAGAAGTAAATTATTGCATCAAATCCATTGTTCCGCGCAAAAACTATATTGTTCGGAAATCTACTAATTTGAGTAAACAGATGCAAATTCTCGCTGCAAATGTGGACCATGCGTATTTAGTGGTTACTTTAAAATCTCCTGTGACACAAATTGCTTTCATCGATCGTTTTTTGGTTTCCGCAGAATCTTTTCGAATTCCAACGAGTATTTTGTTCAATAAAGTCGATTTATTTGGCGAAGATGAGCATTTGTTACTCGAAGGTTTGACGGCGATTTATAGCAAAATTGGTTATGCTTGTCATCCGATTTCTGCTCAAAACGAAGAAGATGTACTTTTTTTACGGGAAGAAATAAATGGCAAACAAGTGATGATTTCAGGAAATAGTGGCGTTGGTAAAACTACATTGGTCAATTCATTGGATCCATCGTTTTCATTGAGAACTGGAGAAATTTCAAGTGTTCACGAACAGGGGAAACATACCACAACTTTTGCTGAAATGCACCAATTACAAACGGGAGGTTACATCATTGATACCCCAGGAATTCGTGCTTTTGGCGTGATTGATTTGGAGAAAGACCACATTGCTCATTATTTTCCTGAAATGCGTGCGTTGATTGGAGCATGTAAATTCCATAATTGCAAACACCTCAACGAACCTCAATGTGCTGTTAAAAAGGCCGTGGAAGAAGAAGAGATTTCAGCGTCGCGATATCAAAGTTATTTGCAACTAATGCAAGAAGACCAAAGCGATCCATATCGACGAAATGATTTTGTATGAGAATAGTTATCCAACGCGTTTCAAGCGCTTCTGTAACGATAAAGGAAGCAATCAAAAGTGAAATTGGTTTAGGTTTTTTGGTCTTATTAGGCGTTGAAACCGAAGACAATCAAGAAGATGCGGACTATTTGATTCAAAAGTTAATTCAATTGCGCGTTTTCAGTGATACCGATGGCAAAATGAATTTATCAATTTCGGATGTAAAAGGCGACATCATTATTGTCAGTCAATTTACCTTGCACGCTTCTACCAAAAAAGGAAACCGACCAAGTTACATTCGTGCGGCAAGACCTGAACAAGCAATTCCTCTTTACGAATATTTCATTCAACAAACGCAATCTCAATTTGAAGGCAAGGTTTTGACAGGTGAATTTGGCGCAGATATGAAAGTAAACTTAGTGAATGATGGCCCTGTTACGATTTTGATGGATTCGAAACAAAAGGATTAGTTGCAAACAAAAGAATTGCGAATTGCGAACAGATAACCACATCGCTTAGTAGTTGCAAACGGAAATACACACTGCTTAAAGTTGCTAATTGCGAACGGATAACCACATCGCTTAGTAGTT
>RFNX01000554.1 GCA_009926905.1 Flavobacteriales bacterium | reverse complement strand
TGTCAATGCTGTATTAATACAAATTGATGGATTTGACGAAGCTGTTCCAGCTGTATTTGTAGCTGTAACAGTTATTGTTCCTGTAGCATTTACTGTTCCACAACCACCTGTCAATGGAATGGTATAATTGAAAGTTCCACTTGCGGAAGGCGTTCCACTTATAGTAATAACATTTGCTGACCATCCTGCAGTAACACCAGCTGGTAACCCAGTAGCTGATCCAATTCCTGTTGCATTAGTGGTTGAATGGGTAATTGCAGTAAGAACTGTGTTTTGACAAATAGTTGGTGTTGAAGATGCTGCACCAGCAGTGTTTGTTCCAGTTACTGTAATTGTTCCTGTTGCATTAACTGATCCACATCCACCTGTCAAAGGAATTGTATAATTAAATGTTCCACTTGCTGTAGGTGTACCACTAACTGTTATAACATTTGCGGACCAAGAAGCACTTACCCCAGCAGGTAAACCTGTAGCTGTACCTATTCCGGTAGCTGCACCTGTTGTTCTAGTAATTGGTGTTAAAGCTGTGTTAATACACAAAGTTGGGTTTGATGATGCTGTACCTGGTGTGTTTGCACTTACAACTGTAATCGTTCCTGTTGCATTCACAGATCCACAACCGCCAGTTAATGGTATTGAATAATTAAATGTACCAGTAGCTGTAGGTGTACCGCTAATTGTTAAAACATTAGCTGACCATGATGAAGTTACTCCAGCTGGCAATCCTGTCGCAGTTCCTCTTCCAGTCGCACCAGTTGTTGAATGTGTTATTGAAGTCAATGCTGTGTTAACACATAATGTTGGTGTAGAAGAAGCTGCTCCTGCGGTATTTGAAGGAGTTACTATTATTGTTCCTGTAGCTGGTGTAGTTACACAGCCTCCAGTTAATGGGATTGAGTAATTAAATGTTCCGCTTGCAGTTGGTGTTCCACTTATTGTTAAAACATTTCCAGACCAAGCTGAAGTTACTCCTGCGGGTAAACCTGTAGCAGTTCCCCTACCTGTTGCTCCAGTTGTTGAATGAGTGATAGCTGTTAAAGCTGTATTTATACAAAGTGTTGGGGTTGAAGAGGCTGCACTAACAGTATTTCCAGCAGTAACAGTAATCGTTCCAGTTGCATTTACTGAACCACATCCTCCTGTTAAAGGAATCGTGTAATTAAAAGTTCCACTTGCTGTTGGTGTTCCACTTATTGTTAAAACATTTCCAGACCATGCTGAAGTTACACCTGCTGGAAGACCAGTAGCTGTTCCTCTTCCTGTTGCGCCAGTAGTTGCATGGGTAATTGCAGTCAAAGCAGTATTGATACATAAAGTGGGGGTTGAAGATGCTGCTCCAACCGTATTTGTTGCTGTAACTGTAATTGTTCCAGTCGCATTTACAGTTCCACAACCACCAGTTAGTGGAATAGTATAATTGAATGTACCGCTTGCAGTAGGTGTTCCACTAACAGTTAGAGTATTTGCTGACCAAGCAGCAGAAACTCCTGCTGGTAAACCTGTAGCAGTTCCTATTCCTGTTGCACCAGTTGTTGTTCTTGTTATTGCTGTTAAAGCAGTATTTATACAAAGTGTTGGGGTTGAAGAAGCTGTTCCAGCTGTATTTGCCGGTGTTACAATTATTGTTCCTGTAGCTGGAGAAGTAACACAACCTCCTGTTAATGGGATTGAGTAGTTAAATGTTCCACTTGCTGTTGGTGTTCCACTTATTGTTAAAACGTTTCCAGACCAAGCTGATGTTACTCCTGCTGGTAAACCTGTAGCAGTTCCCCTACCTGTTGC
>RFNX01000467.1 GCA_009926905.1 Flavobacteriales bacterium | reverse complement strand
TTTTCAGCAAACTATGTGCAATGTATTCGTATTCCTCAATATACAACTTTAACAGTAAATAGTGGTGCATCAGTTGTTCCAATTCGTTGGGGTGACCCCGCTTTTGGTGGTGCCGACCCTTCTGCAGTAACACGTAGAAGAGGTGGGTTTTTAGGGGTATTAGCAGACGACATAGTTAACGAAGGTTCAATTAATGCGAATTTTGCTGGTTTTAGAGGGGGAACATTTTTTAATGGTTCTCCTCCCGCTGGTGATGTTTTTTATTCAAATTATTTTTATAATATAACATCAAGAGCAGGTGAAAAAGGAGAAGGAATCGCTGGTTATCGACCTGATTATGATGCTCTAGGTGGAAGATATGGAATGGGTGCTCCGGCAAATGGTGGAGGAGGTGGAAATGGACACAATTGTGGTGGTGGTGGTGGCGCCAATGGAGGTGACCCTTCAGATTGGTTTAGAGGAGCTGGGGTTATGAATCATTTCGGAACATGTGGAAACCCGGGAGCCTGGACCTTAGACCCAAATTATATTGCAAATGGAAACGCATTAACAAATTCAGCAGGTGGTGGTAGAGGCGGTTATTCTTATTCATCAACAAATGTCAATGCTTGTACATCCGGTCCTTCTTATCCAGCGAATTTTATTTCTCCAGGTGTTCCTTTAACAGATGTCTTGAACACTGCATGGGGTGGAGATAGAAGAAAAGCATTAGGAGGATTAGGTGGAAGACCGTTAGTTTCTCCAGCAATTGATAGGCAAATTTTTTATGGTGGAGGCGGTGGTGCTGGTGATGGAAACAATAACGCAAGTAGTGATGGTGGTGATGGTGGTGGAATTGTATTCCTTATAGTTGAAAATGGAGTTTCAGGGTCTGGAGTTATTCAAGCGAATGGAGAAGCTGGTTCGAGTACGAGAGGAGCTGTAGGAAATGACGCTCCAGGTGGAGGAGGTGCTGGTGGAACCATTTTAGTTCAAGCAAGTTCAGTTGGTTCAGGAATTGTTATTAATGCAGATGGTGGAAATGGAGGAATCCAGATAATTAATTTAGGGAACGAAGGAGAAGGGCCTGGTGGTGGTGGTGGTGGTGGTGCCATCTATATGAACTCACCTTCAGATGCATCCACAAAAACGGTGAACGGTGGTGTAAACGGAACAACTAATTCACCTGGTTCTACAGAATTTATTGCTAATGGTGCAACAAGTGGAAATGTTGGAAGTTTGAGAACGGCTTCCGTAGAAATCAATTTTAATCTTTGTTTGACAGACTTAGAAATCATTAAAACAGTTGATGATTTAACACCAAGAATTGGAGATAATGTCACGTTTACCTTAACCGCAAGTAATTTAGGTCAAAACAATGCAACGAATGTTCTTGTTAACGATTTACTTCCTTCAGGTTACACTTTCGTAAGTTCAAACCCTTCCGTTGGAACCTATAACAATGTAACAGGTGTTTGGACAATAGGAAATTTAAATTTTCCTTCTACCTCTGTTACCTTAGAAATTGTAGCAACTGTAAATGCAACAGGAACTTACGCAAATACTGCAACGATAACAGCGGACGAACCCGATCCAGAACCAACAAATAACACGTCAACAGTTACACCTGTGCCTTCTGAATGTAACGCTGGACCTGCATCAAGCTCCCCTTCAGTTTGTATTAATGCTGCAATGACAGCGGTTACGCATGCAACAACAGCAGCAACTGGAATTGGTACTCCCACAGGTTTGCCTGCTGGGGTTACAGCGTCTTGGAGTTCAGATGTTATCACCATTAGTGGTACACCGACCGTGTCTGGAATTTTTAATTACTCTATTCCTTTAGTAACGGGATGTGATTCAGAGGTTGCAACTGGAACGATAACAGTAATATTAAATACAGCGACTGCAGTAGCCAATCAAACTTTATGTTTAATACGGCTTTGACACCAATGACACACACAACAACAGGAGCAACTGGGATTGGAACGCCTTCAGGTTTACCAGCTGGGGTTTCAGCATCTTGGTCAGCAAATGTTATTACCATCAGTGGAACACCAACTGCTTCTGGTACATTTAATTATACGATTCCCTTAACTGGTGGGTGTAACGCTGGCAATGCAACAGGAACTATTATTGTTACAAACACTACTAATACAGTTTCTGCTCCATCTTCAACTCCTTCACGTTGTGTAAATTTGGCTTTGACACCTATAACACATACAACAACTGGTGCCACAGGAATCGGCACTCCAACAGGATTGCCTCCTGGGGTTTCAGCATCTTGGTCAGCAAATACGATAACGATTTTTAGTTCACCAACTGCAACTGGGGTTTATAATTATTCAATTCCATTAATTGGAGGTTGTGGTACAGTAAATGCAACAGGAACAATTACTGTTAATGGTGCAACGACAGTTTCAGCGACTACAACTCTTTCAACGTGTGTTGATGAAGCGATGACAACAATTACGCGAACAACAACTTTTGGAACAAGTATTGGTACACCAACTGGTTTACCACCTGGAGTTACAGCTTCATTTTCTTCTAATACATTAACAATTAGTGGAACACCAACGGCAGTAGGAACCTACAATTATACAATAACAGTGAATGGTCCGTGTGCAAACGTAAATGCAACAGGTACAATTATTGTAGTTTCTGAAAACACACCAGGAACTCCGTCTTCCAATCCAACTTTATGTATTAATACAGCCCTTACGGCAATAACTCGAACAACTGGCGCTGCTACTGGTATTGGAACACCAACTGGTTTACCTGCGGGTGTAACAGCTTCTTGGAATAGCAATGTTATAACTGTTAGTGGAACCCCAACGGAAGCAGGAACATTTAATTATTCAATTCCATTAACTGGTGGTTGTGGTGATGTTGACGCAACAGGAACGATTACTGTTAACCCACTAAATACTGTTACAGCAGGGACAACAACAACTGTATGTACAGGTACAGCTCTTTCCCCTGTTATTACTCACACTACCACGGGAGCAACTGGAATTTCAACTGTTAGTGGTTTATCAGCTGGACTTTCAGCTTCATGGTCTGCTAATACAATCACAATAAGTGGAACGCCATCAACAGCAACATCCAATTATTCAATAAGATTAGCTGGAGGTTGTGGAATTGTAAATGCCACAGGAACAATCATAAGAACACCTAATAATACAGTTGCGGCGGCATCCAATCAAACTTTATGTATTAATACTACATTGACTACAATCAATCGTGCAACAACTGGAGCTACAGGTATTGCAAATGATGGAGTAAGTGGTGCAAATGGTTTACCAGCTGGTGTTTCTGCTACGTGGGCTTCAAATACATTAACAATTAGTGGTACACCTACTGCTTCAGGCACTTTCAATTACTCGATAGCATTAACAGGTGGTTGTGGTACAGTAAACGCAACTGGAACGATAACTGTCACAGCTGATATGACGCCTGGGACAGCATCTTCAAACCCAACACTTTGTATAAATACTGCTTTAACCGCTATTACAAGAACAACGGCCAGAGCAACAGGAATAGGAACAGCGGTAGGTTTACCAACAGGTGTTACTGCAGCTTATGCTTCAAATACAATTACAATAAGCGGCACACCAACTTCAAGTGGAACGTTCAATTATACAATTCCTTTAACGGGTGGCTGTGGAACTGTAAATGCAACTGGAACGATAACTGTAACAGCCGCAAATACAGTAAGTGCTGCATCATCTTCCCCAACAGTTTGTATTAATACTGCATTAACTGCAATTACACATACAACAACCGGAGCAACAGGTAGGGGTACTGCTTCTGGTTTACCTGCAGGTGTAACTTCTTCTTGGTCAGCAAATGTTTTAACTATTAGTGGAACACCTACTGCAACTGGAACTTTTAATTACTCAATTCCATTAACGGGTGGTTGTGGTACAGTAAACGCAACTGGAACAATTACCGTAACTGCAAACATGACACCAGGTACTGCATCTTCAACTCCAACACTTTGCGCAAATACAGCTTTAACTGCAATAACAAGAACAACAACTGGAGCAACTGGAATTGGCTCAGCGACAGGATTACCAACAGGGGTTTCCGCTTCATGGTCCGCGAATACTTTAACTGTAAGTGGAACGCCGACTCAAAGTGGAACGTTTAATTATTCTATTCCGTTAACAGGTGGATGCGGAACAGTAAATGCTACAGGAACTATAACAGTTGTTACAACAAACAGTGTAAGCTCTCCTTCTGCAAATCCAACTACTTGTGTTAATACAGCGCTAACGCCTATTACATTTACAACAGGAGGGGCGACTGGAATTGGAAGTGCTACAGGCTTACCATCTGGCGTTTCAGCTTCCTGGTCTGCAAATGTAATAACGATTTCAGGTACACCAACTGTAAATGGGGATTATAATTATACGATTCCTTTGTCAGGCGGATGTAGTTCTATTAATGCTACTGGAACTATAACTGTTGTTAGTCCAGTAATAGTAGGAGCTGCTTCTTCATCGCCTACACTTTGTATCAATACAGCATTAACTGCAATAACACATACTACTACAAATGCCACAGGTATAGGTACTCCGACTGGCTTGCCAACTGGTATTTCTGCTTCTTGGTCATCAAATACCATTACTATTAGCGGTACACCAACTGTTAGTGGAACATTTAATTATACCATTCCTGCAAATGGAAGTTGTGGATCTGTAGATGCTACAGGTACGATTACTGTTTCACCTTCTTACAGTGTTGGGTCAGCTTCATCAACTCCAACATTATGTGTGAATACTGCTTTAATTTCTATTACACATTCTACTGCCAATGCAATAGGTATTGGTTCTCCAACAGGATTACCAGCAGGAGTTTCTGCATCTTGGTCAACAAATCTTATAACAATTAGTGGCACCCCTACAGAAAGTGGAACATTCAATTATTCGATTCCTCTATCAGGAGGATGCGGAACAGTAAATGCAACTGGAACAATAACTGTTACAAGTTCAAATAGTGCTGGATCGGCATCTTCAACACCAACATTATGTGTAAACACAGCTCTTTCAGCGATAACTCATTCAACAACAGGTGCAACTGGAATTGGTTCACCAACAGGTTTACCTGCAGGAATTTCAGCAAGCTGGTCGTCAAACATTATTACAATAAATGGCACTCCAACTGAAACAGGAGTATTCAATTATTCTATTCCATTAACTGGAGGATGTGGTTCTATCAACGCTACAGGAACTATTACAGTTTCACCTACGAGTACAGTAGGATCAGCTTCTTCAACTCCAACTTTATGTCAAAACACAGTATTAACTGCGATAACACACTCAACTTCGAATGCGACAGGAATTGGAACTCCAACTGGATTACCAACAGGAGTTTCAGCATCATGGTCTGCAAACGTTATTACAATTAGTGGGACACCATCTGTTAGTGGTACATTTAATTACTCCATTCCATTAAGTGGAGGATGTGGAGCCTTAAATGCAACAGGTACTATAACTGTTACACCATCTAATAGTGTAGGATCAGCTTCTTCTTCACCAACGTTATGTACTTATACTGCATTAACGGATATAACACATACAACCACAGGCGCTACAGGGATTGGTTCATCAACAGGTTTACCAGCCGGAGTTTCAGCTTCATGGTCTTCTAATATTATAACTATAAGCGGTACACCAACAGAAGGAGGAGTATTTAATTATTCAATACCTTTAACTGGAGGTTGCGGTTCTTTTAGCGCTACAGGAACAATTACTGTAATTTCTTCATCTGTTTCAGGAACAATAAGTGGAAATAATGCTGCTTGTAACGGAACTAACAGCACCGTTTTAACACTTTCAGGTTACACGGGTGCAATTCAATGGCAATCTTCCACGAACAATTCTACATTTAATAATTTAAGTGGTGAAACATCTTCAACCTACACAGCAACTAACTTAAGTGTAACTACCTATTTTCGAGCAATTGTAACTAATGGGTCTTGTAGCGCAGCAACTTCAGGAACACATACTATTTCAATTATCGCACCAAGTATTAGCGATCCTTCATTGGCTTCTGGTGACTATGTTTGGAGAGGTAGTGGTGCAAATTCAACTGATAGTGTTGACTGGTTAGTTCCTTCCAACTGGTATGTCTATGACGGAAGTAATTTCAATGTTGCTGTAACTTTACCAACAAATACTATCAATGTGTTTATTCCAGGAGTTGGTACATGTTTTAGAGCTAATCCGCATATTTTTACTGCTACAACACCAGCTTCTAAAAACCTAACTATTCTATCTAGTGGTCATTTAACAATGCATACTGGAAAATTATCAGTAGCCGGTAATTGGGTCAATAATGGAATATTTACATGTGGAACAGGAGAAGTTATCTTTATAGATCAAGGTTACCATACTATTGGAGGAACGGTTTCTGTAAACGCATTCTATGATTTTAGAATGAATAAGCCAGCTAATGGACCAACAAAAAGTGTTGCATACCTTTTAAAACAAGCAACCATATCTGGTACTATGACTTTAACAGCTGGATTATTTGACATCAATGTGTTTAGTATTGATATGGACGATAGACCAGTAGTTGGAGGGAGTAATGGAAGTTATGTAAGAACATCAGATGTTGGTTTCTTAAGAAGATTTGTTGGAAGTGCTTATGACAATATGCAAGCAGGTTATGTTCGTTTTCCTGTTGGAAGAAGTAACTTTAATCAAGCGCGATTGAATAATGCAGGCACAAGCGACAAATTCAGTGTTCGATTATTTGATAATGTTTCAGATGACGCAGAAGAAGCAAGTCCTACAACTGCATTGCCTGTTGTAGTAAGAACTTGGATTATTGATGAACAAACGGATGGCGGTAGTGATGTGGATATGCAATTGTACTGGAATGGAACAATCGATTCTAGGGATGAAGAATTAAATGCCTTCGATTATAATACAGCATACATAGCACATTATGATGCAAGTTCTCCAACTTGGGAGAATAAAGGAGGAAGTGCGCCAAGTGGTCCTGGTTATGCACAGCAGAATGGAATTACGAGTTTCTCACCTTTTACAATTTCTTCTCGTTGGGGATTGGGATATATTTCACCACTTCCAGTTGAGTTAATTGATTTTAAAGCCACCTGTTTGGAGGATAAGACAGTAAAAATTGAATGGAACACAGCATCAGAGAATAACTCAAGTTACTATGATGTTTTGAAATCAATCAATGGAACAAGTTGGAATGTTCTAGAAAATGTTTTAGCTGCAGGTAACTCAACTTCATTGTTAAATTACCAAGTTTTTGACAGAGAATTAAGCCTTGGAAATGTTTACTATAAATTGAAACAAGTTGATATTG